>VBJE01000318.1 GCA_005879675.1 Chloroflexota bacterium | reverse complement strand
GATCCTGGTGTCGCGCTGGGAGTCGCCCGAGGCGATGGAGAAGTTCGGCGAGTCGGCCGACTTCACGAGCCTCCGCCGCCAGCTGGAGCCGGGCCTCACCGGCCCGCCGCAGGTCGAGATCCTGACCACGGCCTGATCGGCTAACTCCTCCCCATCTATAGGGAGGTGTTGTCCTCCTCATTTATGGGGAGGTGGCGCGAAGCGCCGGAGCGGCTGAAGCAGGCCCGATCTACCGACTCATCGAACGATATCTCCACACCCCGAGAGGCGCGAAGATCGCCAGCAGGACCACCACCCAGATGAGCGTCAGCTCGATCGGATGCTCCGCCGGCAGCCCGCCCGCCGCGAACGGATTCGGATTGCCCCAGAGATGTCGCGTCGCGGCCGTCAGCGCGCTCACCGGGTTCCACTCCGCGACCGGCTTCAACCACCAGGGAAGCGTCTGCGTCGGCACGAACGCGTTGGAGAGGAAGGTGAGGGGAAAGAGCACCGTGAAGGAGACCTGCTGCGTCACCTCGACCGTCCTCATCGTCAGCCCGAGCCAGACGCCGATCCATGCCATCACGAACGCGAAGAGGAGCAACAGCCCGACACCGGCCAGGAATTCGAGCACGCCGGTGTGCACACGCCAACCCACGGCCAGCCCGGACAGCATGAGCACGACCAGGATCCCGGCGTTGTAGACGACGTCCGACATCGTGCGTCCGCTGAGCACCGCGGACCGGGCCATGGGCAACGAGCGAAACCGGTCCAGGATGCCCTTGCTGAGGTCGTCCGTCATGCCGATCGCCGTGGTCGCGGTGGCGAAGACGATCGTCTGGGCGAAGATCCCCGGCATCAGGTACTCCTGGTATGAACCGCCGCCCGGAAGCGGGATCGCGCCACCGAAGACGAACGCAAAAAGCAACACGAACATGATCGACTGGAGGATCGCGAACAGCGCGAGCTCCGGGATGCGAGGAACCCGTTTCAGGTTTCGCCACGCGATCACGAGGCCGTCGTTGAGCGCCTGGCGGGCGGAGCTAGCAGGCATCGGCGTCGCTCGTGGCGTGGGTGATCTCGGCCGCGTGTCCCGTCAGGGTCAGAAAGACATCATCGAGCGTGGGCCGGCGCAGCGCGATGTCGTCGATCGCGATCCCTGCCTCGTCGAGATCGCGCACGACTTGCGCGAGGCGCTGCGCCCCTCCCCTGGCCGGCACCGTGATCTTGCGCATGTGATCGTCAATCGCGTGATCGCCATCGGCGTCGGCGGTGAGGGCCCGCACCGCACCAGGGATGTCCGCCCGGTTATGAACCACGACCTCGATCCGCTCGCCACCGACCTGGGCCTTCAGCTCGTCCGCGGTGCCCCGGGCGATGATGCGGCCGTGGTCGACGACCGCGATCGTGTTCGCCAGCTCGTCCGCCTCCTCGAGGTACTGAGTCGTGAGCAGGAGAGTCGCACCCTCGCGTACGAGCGCGCGGATCACCTCCCACATCCCCAACCGGCCGCGCGGATCGAGCCCGGTGGTCGGCTCGTCCAGGAACACGATGCGCGGCCGGCCGGTGAGCGCGCTTGCGAGGTCGAGCCTGCGCCTCATGCCGCCCGAGTACGTCTTGACGACGCGATC
>VBJE01000317.1 GCA_005879675.1 Chloroflexota bacterium | reverse complement strand
CTGCTCGCGCATGTCCTTCGACCAGTCCCAAGGCCCGCCGCGCTCGACGCGGACGACCCACCTCGCCACGCCGATCAGTTTGTCAGAGGCCGAAATTCCGCGCCTGTGCCGGCAATCGCACGGAATTCTGGGCACGCAATGCCGCAATTGCCGGCACTCGCCGGCAAGCTGACCGGGTGGGCCCGGGTGGCCTCGATCCACCGACCAGCCGATTATGAGTCGGCCGCTCTGACCTACTGAGCTACGGGCCCTCGCGGCCAGAGTCTATCGAGGCCGGGAATAAGGGCCGCCGGCGGCGATATCCCTAATAGAGCGATGTTGGCGCTCGGGTTGCTCGTGCTGCGGCTGGTCATTGGTCTCACGGTTGCGGCCCACGGCGCCCAGAAGCTGTTCGGTTGGTGGGGCGGTCCCGGTATGACCGGTTGGGTCGGCGCCATGAACCGGATGCGCATCCGGCCCGCGGCGCCATGGGCGTGGCTTTCGGCGCTCGCCGAGCTGGTCGGCGGGCTTGCATTCGCGGTCGGCCTGCTCAACCCCCTCCCCAGCCTCGCGATCGCGGGTTCGATGCTCGTGGCGATCGCCCTCGTCCACTGGCCGCGTGGGTTCTGGTCGACCAAGGGTGGCTACGAGTTCAACCTCTCGATCCTGGCCGCGATCACCGCCATCGCGCTCGCGGGGCCGGGCGCCTACTCGCTCGACGCGGCGCTGGGCATCCATCTGCCGGAGCCGGCGACCCTGATCGTCGGCACCATCCTTCTCCTGGTCGGCGTGGGTGTGGCCCTGGGTACGCGGTCGCCACAGCCGGCTTCTGAGCCCAAGCCGCAGACGACCTAAGCCATATCTCCACGCCCGAGCGGGGTGTGTCTCAAATGAGAACGCGCGACTGACTAGGCGGGTCCGATCACCTCGACCTCGTTCCCGTCCGGGTCGTCGACATAGAACGTCCGCACGCCCTTCAAGACCGGGTGCACGCCGTGCCGCACCTCGACGCCGGCCTCGAGGAACGCGTTCTCGAGCTCGCCGTACTCCCGCCGGCCGACCCGAAACGCCAGGTGATGCAGCACCCGCTTCTCCTTGTGCCGAGGGAAATAATCGTCTGGATGCGGATGCGGGATCAAGACGATCATCTCGGGGATCCCGCCTGGCTTGGCGACCATCAGGAACTTGTTGGGCAGCTCCGGCGGCGACATGACCTCGAGCCCGAACATGTCGCGGTAGAACTGCAGCGCCGCCTCCATGTCGGCAACCCACAGCACGATCTCGGCAAGTCCCTCGACCCGGCTCACGCCGCCATCCCCGACATCACCGCGGCCAGGTTGGCGTCGCGCACGCGCGGCGGAACCGAGCACCCCGGCGCGACTAGCAACCCGCGCCCTCCCGTGTCCTCCACCGCCGCCCGCACCTCATCCTCGATCTTCGACGCCGGTCCGTACACCAGCGTCGAGCGCTGGCTCAGGCCGCCCATCACCGCCCGGCCCGCCAGGTCGCGCCCCTCGCGGAGCGACGGGTTGCCCTGGTTGTGGATCGACCAGCTGACCGCGTGCGCCGGAAGGTCGCGCGCCAGCGCGAAATTCAAGTTCGAGCCGCACAGGTGCAGGACGTTGAACCACGCCTGACGGGGCAGCGCGTTCAGCACCGCGAGGTCGTACGGCAGGACGAGGTCGCGGTACACGTCCTCCTTCATCACCTTGCGCCCCGCGTAACCCGAGATCGCGTAGAAGATTCCCGCCGCGCCGGCCTCGATGGAGCGCCGGCTGAAATCGACCAGGGCCTCGGCCATCTTCTCCAGCGCCGGTCCGACGACCTCCGGGTGCTTGCGCAGCTCGCGCACCACCCGCGACTGCGACTTGCCGACCAGGTATCCGCCGACGGTGATCGGGCTGAAGACCGTCTGGATCACCGGGATGTCAGGTCCGAGCTCGCGCACGGCGGAGCGGAGCGATTCCACCTGGTCGGCGAAGACCTGCGGATTCCGCACTTCCACAGACGTCCACGATTCGAGATCGGGAACCGCGGGCTTGATCATGATCGGAGCCCGAAGGCTGTGGACGTGCTCGCCCGCGGCTGGAACTTGACGAAGTCCCATCCAAACCGCCGCGCGCGGTCGACGGTGATCGCGGCCAGGTCCGACGGCGACCACTCCTCGCGGTACGTGTGTCCCCAGGCGCCGACCGGCGGCCGGTCGGCGACGCCCATCGCGATCGCCGCCTCGACACGCTTCCGGCCGGTCATCGATTCGAGTTTAAGCTGGACTTCGATGACCAACATCGAGAGCGAGGCCGCCCGCCTGCGCACCGCCGCGGAGGCGAAACCTCTTCGCCTTCCGATCAACCGCAAGGTCGACGAGTCGCACCACGCCGTGACCGCGGACGGCCTCTCGGTCTGGTACACGATCCAGGTCTCGCCACACAGCCGCATCCAGGAGGCGATCTTCGAGCGCGCCGACCGCATGCCCTCGGACGAGGAATGCCGTCCCTGGCTCGACCGGCTCATCATCGGCCCGCCCGCGACGGAGGCGCCAGGCTTTCCGGGTTCGACGACCCGCCGTTTCGAGGTCTTCGAGAATGCTTCCTAGGTCCGTCGCGGAGGAATTGCGACGCGTCGCCGGCGACGACGCGGTCATCGTCTCGCCCAACGACCTTCGCATCTTCGAGCGCGACGGCTCCATCGAAGGCGCCATGCCCGACGCCGTAGTCCTCGCTTCGACCACCGAGCAGGTCTCGGCGGTGATGAAGATCGCGGCCAGGAACAACATCCCGGTCGTGCCACGCGGCGCCGGCACCGGGTTGTCGGGCGGCGCGGTGACGATCCGCGGCGGCATCGCGCTCCAGGTGACGCGCATGCGCCGCATCCTCGAGGTCGACACCGTGGCGCAGACCGCCATGGTCGAGCCCGGCGTCGTCAATCAGGAGCTCTCCCTGGCCGTGGCGCAACACGGCCTGTTCTACGCGCCCGACCCCTCGAGCCAGAAGGCGTGCACCATCGGCGGGAACGCCGCCGAGAACTCGGGCGGCCCGCACTGCCTGTACTACGGCGTCACCACCAACCACGTCCTCGGCATGGAGGTCGTGCTGGCGGACGGCTCGGTGCACTGGGTCAGCGGCGACACCCCTGACCGCGTCGGTCTGGACCTCTGCGGGATCCTGGTCGGCTCGGAGGGGACGCTGTGCGCGATCACCAAGATCAAGGTCAGGCTGCTGCGCGTCCCGCCCAGCATCGCGACCATGCTCGCGGCTTTCCCCTCCATCGAGACAGCCAGCCAGGCCGTGTCCGCCGTCATCGGCCACGGCATCGTTCCGGCCGCGCTGGAGATGATGGACAGCGTCACCGTCGGCGCGGTGGAGGCCCACTACCACGCGGGTTATCCGACCGACGCCGGGGCCGTGCTCCTCGTCGAGGTGGACGGCATCGCGGAGTCGACGCGCGAGCTGATGGCGGCGATCAGCCGGATCCTGACCGACAACCATGGCTTCGGGCTGCGCGAGGCGCAGACGCCCGCGGAGCGCGAGCTGCTCTGGGCGGGCCGCAAGGGAGCCATCGGAGCGCTCGGCCGCATCAAGCCGAACTACTACCTGCACGACGGCGTCGTGCCGCGATCGCGTCTGCCCCAGGTGCTGTCCGCGGTCGGCGAGATCGGCGAGCACTACAGGCTGCCGGTCGCCAACGTCTTCCACGCGGGCGATGGCAACCTGCACCCCAACATCCTGTTCGACATGCGCGACCGCGACGTTCTCCCCCAGGTCGAGTCCGCCGGCGAGGAGATGCTCCGCGCCGTCGTCGAGCTGGGCGGCGCCTTGTCGGGTGAGCACGGCATCGGCCTGGAGAAGGCGGCGTTCATGCCGTGGATCTACAGCGAGGACGACCTCGGCGCGATGCACCGGGTCAAGGACGTCTTCGACCCGGCCGGCATTTTGAACCCGGGCAAGATCTTCCCCGACCCATCGCGGAAGTCGGTCCACCTCGCCGGCCGCACCGGGCTTGCCATCGAGGCCAGGTGGTGGTGAGCGCCCCGGCCGTCGAGAAGCCCGCGAGCGCGGAGGCGCTCGCCGAAACCCTGCATGAGGCTGCCAGTCAAAGGCTTGGGGTGATCCCGGTCGGAGGCGGCAGAGCGTCCGGCATGGGCGACCCCGCACTGCGGTGCGACGTCGAGCTGCACACGACCCGCCTTGACCGCGTGGTCGAGCACTCCCAGGCCGATATGGTCGTGAGCGTCGAGGCCGGCATCACGCTGGAAGCCCTGCAGGAGCATCTCGCCAGGGCCGGTCAGTTCCTGCCCATCGATCCTTTCCACTCGCCCGGCCACACCATCGGCGGCCTCCTCGCCACGGGATGGACGGGGCCTCTTCGGCTGCGCTTCGGTTCGCCGCGCG
>VBJE01000363.1 GCA_005879675.1 Chloroflexota bacterium | reverse complement strand
GCTACGCGCCCAGGCCGAGTGCCGTCAGGGCCGTTCGAAGATCGCCTTCAACGAGGTCTCGGCCGCCTTGACTGCGGCCTCCACGTCACCTGTGCCGTCGTTGGCCAGCGCCTTGGCGAACATGTCGGCCACGATGTACTGCGTCTGCGCCTGGGCCGTCTTCTTGCTCGGCAGTGCCGGCCAGCCCGGCCATTTGCCCGGCGCGACGACGTCCTGAAAGGCCTTCAGCTTGGGGTCGCTGCTGAAGACGGGGTCGCCGTGGAAGGCGTCGAATGGGCCGGCGTTGTAACCAGAGGCGACCGTCGTCCACTTCATGTATTGGTCCTTGTCCATCAGGGCGAGCAGCATCGCCTTGGCGGTCTCGGCGTCCTGCGACCACTTCATCACAGCGTGATTGAAGATCAGGTTCATCGCGAAGGTGCCCTTTGGACCACTGGGCATGGGCGCGTTGTTGGTCACGTCCGTGTACTTGTGAAACTCGATCTTCTCTCGGATGTAGATGCTGGCCCCGTTCAGCGTCCCGCTGATGCGATTGGCGTGATACGCCTGGTTGTTGTCGGGGTCTAGCCATTCCGGGTGCACCACGAGCCCTGCTTTGACCGCTCCCTGCGCCCACCTTATGGCGTCGCGGGTCTCCTTGGAGTTGATGGCGACCGTCTTGCCGTCGGCGTTGACCTCTTTGCCGCCGAAGCCCCAGAGCACCGGGTTCCACATGGTCAGCGAGTCGCCGTACGCGTGGCCGTCGGTTTGTGATATCGGCTTGCCAGTGGCTTTCAGCTTTGCGGCGGCGGTGGTCAGCTCGTCCCAGGTCGTGGGGAAGGCGCTTACGCCTGCCTGCTGGAAGTAATCGGTGCGATAGGTCCAGGCGTTTGGCACGATCGTGTACGGGATCGCTCGCCATATGCCCTTGACCTTGCAGAAAGCCTCGTTGACGGGGTCGGGCTTGCCGAGCTTGCCGATCAGGATGTTGACCTCGTTGCTCACGTCCAAACAGGCATCGGTGTAGAGCTGCGGCCAGCCGTATTGCATCTGGATGATGTCGGGACCGGAGTTTGCTTCCACCGCGGCGGCAGTCTTCGGCTGCAGCTGGTCGCCGGTGACGGTCTCGATCGCCACCGTGACGCCGTTGGCGGCACCCCATTCGGCAGCCTGGCGCTTGAACTCGGCGTCGGCCGGTTTGACGAAGCTGGTCCACTGGAGCAGCCGGATGGAGGCACCCTTGCGCGGCTTGGGGATGGTAGCGGTCGGGGTCGAACTAGACTGAGGGCCGCAGGAGATGATGATCTCGGGGAAGGCAATGGTTGCTGCGGCCACCCCCGCCGTTTTCAAGAACTCTCGCCGCGACCAGCCTGACCTGGCTCTCTTGCCTTGCGTCATCGCAGGAACCCCCCTCACTTGTTGAATGCGGGACCCCCGGAAAATCCCATCTTAGCGCTCGGCCAGATGGCGGGCCTCTCGTGTACCTGAATGAGCTGCGCAGCCGCGCCGAACCGATCAGGGTTGGCGTGGTCGGGATTGGACGCATGGGCCGGGGCGTGGTCGACCAGGTGGCCACGATGCCGGGGATGCGGGTGATGGCGGCCGCGGACGTGGACATCGGACGCGCCGAGGCCTGCCTGCGCCAGAACGGCGCCGAGCCTGTGGTCACCGACCGGCTGGGCCCCGCCCAGGATGCCTTGCGTCGTGGGCGGCCAGTCGCCACCGCCGACGCAGGCCTCCTGACGCAGCTGGAGCTGGACGCCCTGGTGGAGGCGACCGGGCTGCCGGAAGTGGGGGCGCGGGTGGCGGCGGACGCAATCGAGAACCACCTGCACGTGGTGATGCTCAACGTGGAGGCGGACATCGTTGTGGGGCCGATCCTTGCAGACCGGGCGCGGCGCGCGGGTGTCGTCTACACGCTCGCCGCCGGCGACCAGCCGGGCGCCATCTTCGAGCTCGCGGAGTGGGCGCAAACGCTTGGCTTCCGGGTCGTCTGCGCGGGCCGCGGGACGGTGCTCTACCGGGACGACCATCACGCGACCCCCGACACATACCGCGAGCAGGCGGAGCGCAACCAGAACAACCCCAAGATGTACTGCTCCTTCAGGGACGGGACCAAGTCGCAGACCGAGATGGCGGCGGTATCCAACGTCTTACGCATGGCACCCGAAGTCCGCGGCATGCACGAGCCGCACTGCCGCTGGCAAGACCTTGGCCGCGTCTTCAGCCTGCAAAAGGACGGCGGAATCCTGCAGTCGGAGGGCGTTGTCGACATGGCCAACGCCATCGACCCCTCAGGCCGTTACGTACATGAGGACAAGGTCGCGGGTGTCCGTTCGTCGATGGGCTCGCTGTTCGAGCCCGGGTTCGGCGGCACAGCCCAGCAGTGGGGTCCCAACTGGGGTCTTTTCCGTCCTTATCACCTGGCCTGTGTGGAGGTGCCCATGTCGGTCGCCCGAGCGGTGTTTCAGGGCCGGCCGACCGGGGATATGCGCGGGCGGATGGTGGCCGAGCTCATCGCGGTTGCCAAGCGGGACTTGAAGCCCGGCGACGAGCTGGACGGGGCCGGCGGTTACGCCGTGTACGGGCTCTCCGAGCGCTACGAAGTGGCGCGGGATCAGCGATTGCTGCCGTTCGGATTCGCGTATGGCGGGCGGGTGAAGCGGGCGGTCGCACGGGATCAGGCCCTGAGTTGGGACGACGTCGAAGTCGAGCGTTCCGGGTTCCTGCACGAGTTGCGGGAGGAGCAAGACCGCCTCTTTGCTTAGCGGACCTTGAAGCCGGTTGGCCGGATCGTGACGACAACTCTGTATGCCCGGTCACTCACCTCGCCGACCGTTCCCCGGTATCTCAGCTGAAGAACCTTATAGAAGGCACCTGTTGGATCGTCTTCGATTGCCTCGACGACTCCACGAATTTGCAGGTACCGATATGGATCATCCGGATCAGAGATGTCCAGGGCAACCCGCGGGTCACTCTGAAAGAGGCTGTAGTTGCGGCGGCGCTTCGTGTGGGTGAGCTTGACCACGCCTCCGGCTTCGTCCCACAAGAACCACATGGGGTTGACCAGCGGTGATCCGTCGGGCCGGACGGTGGCGAGGTGCGCGAAAAGCGGGCGCGAGAGGAGGTCCGCATGACTCTCTGGAACGTTCATCGCCGCTGCCCGATCTAAGTTAAGTTCTTGGCCCTCCCCGTGTATTCGAAATTTGGCTCCGGACCAGGGATTCGAACCCTGAACCTTGCGGTTAACAGATCGCCGCAGCCCGTTCAGAAATCGCGCTTCCAATTCGCTGAGTACCGCCAAGTGCCGTCAAGTGCCATGGCTTGCCATCGGCGTTGCTGCAATGGGCCGGTCTTTGTCAAGAAGGCAGGCGGCCACCTCGGAGCGCATAGATAAAGGTATGGAGTCCGAAGGAGGGCGGGAC
>VBJE01000362.1 GCA_005879675.1 Chloroflexota bacterium | reverse complement strand
TGTCCGCGGGCGACGCGCTGCGCGCCTTCCACCTCTTCGAGGACATCGTGCGGTCGAGCGTGGACGAGCTCGGCGCGGCGAAGGTGGCGCGGGCGGACCTGGAAGCCAACGTCGGCTGGTTCCTCAACGAGGTGCGGGTGGCGATGGTGGAGTCGTTCTCATGAGCCTGCTCAACGTGGCGCTTCCCCTGGCCTCGTCGGTGCTGAGCTTCGTCTTCGCCGCGATGGTCCTGGACCAGTGGTGGCAGCGCCGCCACAGCTTCCAGCTCGTGTGGGGGATCGGTCTCCTGTGGTACGGGATCAGCGCCGGCACCGAGTTTGCCGGCAGCGCCTTCGGGTGGAGCGAGCCGCTGTACCGGACCTGGTATCTCATCGGCGCGTTTTTTGTCGCCGCGTACCTGGGCGCGGGCACGATCTACCTGCTTGCGAAATCCCGCTTCGGCTACTTCGCCGGAGGCGTGGTGCTGCTCGGCGGCCTGCTTTCGCTGCTGTTCAGTCATTCCGCGCGGTATCCGGGCGCGGAGACAGCAGGCACTGTGACGTTCGTCATCGCGCTGGTCGGAGGAATGGCGATCATCATGGCGACCGCGATCCGGCGAGAGGTTGCCGCGCACATCGCGATGGGGGTCCTCGTGCTCGGGTCGGCGGCGGTTGCTTACCTCGTCCTGACCGCACCCCTCGCAGCTCCGGGTTTCGCCGTCGACCCCAACACCCACGTCCCTGTTGGTTCGGCGTTTCCTGGCTACGCGCGCGTGCTGACGGGACCGTTCAACATCGCGGGCGCGCTGTGCCTTGTCTTCGGCGCCCTCTACTCCGCCTACATCTACATGCCGAAGAAGCGCGTGCTTCCTGCCCGGCTGGCGGCCCTGGCCATCGTCGTCAACTTCGTCGCCTCGCTTCCCGGCGGTGTGGCCGCGCTGCTGCAGGGCAAGCTCAATTCACGTGTCCCGGCCACAGTCCTGATCGCGATCGGGGCGTTCATCCCGGGACTCACCAGCGGCCTCGATCGCTTCGGCGTCACGTGGTCCTT
>VBJE01000090.1 GCA_005879675.1 Chloroflexota bacterium | reverse complement strand
CGCGAACATCGCCATGGCCAAGGCCTTCCGGCCTGGCGACTGGCGGGCCGGCTACTACCGCGACCAGACCTTCATGTGGGCGACGCGGATGTCGAACGTCCGCGAGTTCTTCTCCCAGCTGTATGGCAACGCCAACCTCGAGTCCGAACCCGCGTCCGGCGGCAGGCAGATGGGCAACCACTTCGCCACGAGGTTCCTCGATGACACCGGTGCATTCATGCGCAGCGTCGACATGCCGAACTCGAGCGCGGACGTCTCCAACGTGGCGGGATGGATGCCGCGGCTGGTCGGACTGGCGTACGCGTCCAAGCTCTACCGCGAGAACCCCCAGTTGAAGGACGCGCAGGACGGCTTCTCCGTCAACGGCAACGAGGTCGCTTTCGGGACGATCGGCGACGCCGCGACCTCAGAGGGCCTCTTCTGGGAGGCGATGAACGCCACGGGCGTGCTGCAGATTCCGCTGGCCATGTCGGTATGGGACGACGGCTATGGGATCTCGGTGCCCATCACCGCGGAGACGACGAAGGCCTCCATCTCCGACGCCCTCCGCGGGTTCAACCCCGACGACCGGCCGGGCATCGACATCCACGTCGTCCGCGGCTGGGACTACGCCGGGCTCGTCGAGACATACAGCTCGGCGATCGACAGGGTCAGGCACGAGCACAGGCCGGCGCTGATCCACGTCACGGAGTTGACCCAGCCCCAGGGGCACTCGACCAGCGGCAGCCACGAGCGCTACAAGTCCAAGGAGCGCCTGGGGTTCGAGCGCGAATACGACTGCGTGGCGCGAATGCGCGACTGGATCATCGAGTCGGGCGTGGCGAGCGAGTCGCAGCTCGAGGGATGGGAGGCGGCCGACAAGGAGGCGGTCGAGGCCGCCCGCGACCTGGCGTGGGAGGCCTTCCAGACGCCGATCCGCGCCGAGCGCGACCGGGCGGTGGCGATCCTGCGCCGGGTCGACATGCCGGAGGTGGCCGAGATCACGAACGCGCTGGACGAGGCGCACAAGGTGACGCGCTCGCTGGTGATGTCCACCGCGTCCCGGGCGCTGCATCAGCTCCGCGGTCTCGAGTCGCCCGCGCGCGAGGAGCTGGCGAACTTCGTCGCCGGCTACAGGCGTGAGAACGACGAGCGCTACAACTCACACCTGTACAGCCGGTCGCCGGAGTCCCCGCTCCATGTGCCCGCGGTGGCGGCGGTTTACTCGGACAAGTCGCCGACCGTCGACGGCCGGCAGGTGCTGCTGCGCAACTTCGACGCCAACTTCGCGCGCGACCCGCGGATCTTCGTCATCGGCGAGGACGTGGGCAAGCTCGGCGACGTCAACCTCGTGTTCGAGGGCCTGCAGGCCAAGCACGGCGAGTGGCGGCTGACCGACACCGGCATCCGCGAGGCCACGATCCTCGGGCAGGCGATCGGAGCCGCCATGCGCGGCCTGCGCCCGATCTGCGACATCCAGTACCTCGACTACTTCTACTACGCGCTGGAGACCGCGGCCGACGACCTGGCGACGCTGCACTGGCGGACGGTGGGCGGCCAGAAGGCGCCGGTGGTGATCCGGACGAAGGGTCACCGTCTGGTCGGGATCTGGCACTCGGGCTCGCCGATGTCGGTGCTCCTGAACGCGATGCGGGGGATCTATGTCGCCGTGCCCCGGAACATGACCCAGGCCGCCGGGTTCTACAACACGCTGTTCCAGGGCGACAACCCGGGGATCGTGATCGAGGTGCTCAACGGTTACCGGTTGAAGGAGAGGGTGCCCGACAACGTGGGCTCGTTCACCGTGCCGCTCGGCGTGCCCGAGGTGCTGCGCGAGGGGAACGACGCCACGGTCGTCACCTACGGCGCGTGCTGCGCGATCGCGCTCGACGCGGCGCAGGCGCTGGAGGAGCTGGGCGTCTCATGCGAGGTGATCGACGTCCAGACGCTCAACCCGTTCGACGTCAACCACACGCTCGTGCGCTCGCTGGAGAAGACGCACGCGCTGGTGTGCGTGGACGAGGACGTGCCGGGCGGGGCGTCGGCGTTCATGCTCCAACAGATCCTCGAGGCGCAGCAGGGGTGGTGGCACCTGGACGCGACGCCGCGGACCCTCGCCGCCTCGCCGAACCGGCCGGCGTACGGACCGGATGGGGACTACTTCACCAAGCCGAACCGGGAGAGCATCGTCGAGACGGTGTACGAGGTCGTGCGCGAGCGTCAGCCGTGGAGGTTCCCGGCGCTCGACTCCTGACTCTTCCCCATTCATGGGGAAGTACCGGCCGAAGGCCGGGGATGGGGCGGCCCGGTGCCGATTCGACGCTTTTGGATCCAAACGCGCCTATGGCCGGCACGAATTCGGCGCTTTTTCGCCCAAACGTGCGGAATCAGCACCGGGCGGCGGCTAACACCCCTGGCGGCCACACCCTGGCGACCACACCCCTGGCGGGGCCCTCCCTTCCTGTTGGCTTCCTCCCCCAAGCCTTCCGATCCTGACCCGAAGCTAATTCGAGCCCGGTGCGGCGTCAACCCAGCCTGTTAAGAGCCGGTCAGGTCAGCTCGCCCGGCAGGTACTCCATCACCGCGAGCGCCGGCGCGCGGTTCAGCAGCCTGACGCCTTCGACCACGTAGCCGAACCAGCCCGCGGCCGGCGCGGCCGTCTCGGCCAGCGGCGGCACCAGGCGCCGGGGCCCGCGTGCCTCGCGCGCCGGAGCCGTCGCCGGCAGCCCGCTCAGCGAGCGCGCCTTCTTGATCCCCGCCTCCAGCCCGCCCAGCTCGTCGACCAGCTTGTGCTCCAGGGCCTGCCGGCCGGTCCAAACCTTGCCCTGCGCGATGGGCTCGACCACCTCACGCGGCAGCTTGCGCGACGCGGCCACGACGTCGACGAAGCCGCGGTACAGCCTGTCGATCTCCCTGGTCACGATCTCGCGCTCCTCGTCGGTGTAGCGAGCCTCGTCGTTGTTCATCGTCACGTGGCGCCCGCGCGCGATCGTCTCGCGGTCGACCAGCAACCTTTCCCAGAGCGAGCCGGTGACGATCTTTCCGCCCAGCACGCCGATCGAACCGGTCAGCGTGCCAGGCCGCGCCACGATCCAGGATCCCGGCGTGGCGACGTCGTAACCGCCCGAACCGGCGACCGCTCCCATGACCACGACCAGCGGCTTGCGCGACGCGACCACGCGGAGGGCGTGGCGCATCGCCTCGCTCGCCGTCGATGATCCGCCGCGAGAGTTGACGAAGAGGACCACCGCCGCCGCCCGCTTGTCGGCTGCGACCTGCCGCGCCATCTGCACGACGCTCAGGTCGCCGGCGCGTTCCTCGCCGACAAGCGGGACTTCAACAGGCGGCTGGACAGGCAGCCGGCCCGACCGTCCGTCGACGATGATCCCTTCGATCCGCATCAGGGCGACATGCTTGCCCAACCACAGCCTGGGAGGCGGGGTCCGCATCCTGCGCTCGGCCCGCTCCCACGTCCCGATCGCGACCGGCGCGCCACCCTCGCGCCCGAGGTGCGCAGGCAGCTCTTCCTCGGTGAGCACGCGATCGACCGCGTGCTTCTCGACGGCGACATCGTCTCCGTACGGCGAGCAGTCGACGAACTCTCGCGCCCCCGCCTCGTCGAGCATCCGCGCCTCGGCGACGGCCCTGAGCATCTCCTGGTGCTGCGAGTCGAGCAGCCACGTGACCTGCTCGCGAAACTCGGGCGTCATCCTCGACTTGGTCAGCGGATCGGCCGCCGACTTGTAGGGCGAGACCTGGATGAAGTCAGCGCTGAGACCGAACTGCGCCAGCCCGTCGGCGAGAAACACGCCGGTGCTCGCGAAACCGAGGGGCTCGATCATGCCCGCGGGCATCAGGAGGATCTCGTCGCACGCGCACGCAAGGTAGTAGGTGCCCGTGGTGTACGAAGGCGCCCAGGCCACGACCCGCTTGCCCGACCGCCGCAGCTCGAGCACGAGCTCGCGAATGTCCTGCAGGGTCGCCATCGGCATCCCGACCGAGCGCAGGTGCAGGACGACGCCCTTGATCCGCGCGTCGCGCGCGATCGCCTCGAAACGCTCGCCCAGCTCGCGCACGCTCAGCCGCGGCCTGGCGGCGAGCCGCTGCCACAGCGGTCGCGGCGGGTCTGGCAGCGTCGGCAGAGCTTCCTCGAGTACGAACACGACGAACTGGGGCGGCTTGCCGATCGAGCGGCGAGCGCTCGAGACCAGCCACCACAGCCAGCGAAACGGAAGCAGCAGCACCCCAGCGCCTCTGGGGGCGAAGTCTAGGGCCCCTCCCGGCCGGGCCGGCAGGCGGCCGGGCCGGCCTCCCCATCAATGGGGAGGATGCCTCTACACGACCTTCGAAATCTCGAGATGCTCGTCCATGTCCTCGCTCAACCGCGCCGCCCCGTACTCGCGGCCGACGTGGTGGTGGTAGGGCACGCCCGTGAAGAGGTGATGGGAGCGCGTGGGGATGTCGCCACCGTCGGCCCACTCCTTGCGCTGCAGGTCCATGTAGCCCTCTTCCTGCTTCTCCTTCAAGTCGCGCAGCAGCACCGACATGCCATGGCCGGCAGCGTGCTGGAGAGCGAGGGTGATGAAGATGAAGCCGACGCCGAGCAAGCCAAGCTCATCCCACGTGATCGGGTTCTTCTCGTTGTGCCATTTGAAGGAGGACGAATAGTTGAAGGCGAACCGGGCCTTCGGGAAGCGCTTGCGGATCTCGGTGCAGAACGTCTCTGTGGGTCCGCGCTCCGCGGTCGGAAACTCGCACCACAGCAGGTCCGGCACGCCACTGTCGAGATAGCGAAGGCCGCGGTCGATGGCCAGCTCCAGGCCCCGCTTCGACTCGGGCGCCTCGGTCGCCGACACTCCGTCGGTGCGCGCGATGATGACGAAGTCCTCGCGACCCAGGTCGTCGGCCGCGCTGCGCATCATCCTCAGCTTGCCGACGAACTCGTCCGCCGAGATCAACGCCTTGCCCGCGATGTGCCCGCAGCGCTTGGGCATCACCTGGTCCTCGAGATGAGCCGCCGCGACGCCGGCGTTGACGTACAGCTCGACGGTGCGCTGGACGTTGAAGAGGTTGCCGTAGCCCGCGTCCATGTCGACCACGACCGGCGGGATCTCGAGGTGGACGGGCGCCGCTTTCTTCTCCGGGTCGCCAATGGCCATCGTCAGCTGGAACTTGCGCAGAGCACTGACGGCGCGCCGGGCGCCGTCCGCGATCTCGACCGACGAGTACAGGTCCATGTCCGTGGTGCCGAGATGCCCGATGGCGAACGAGTAGCCGCTGAAGTAGACGGCGTCGAAGCCGTGGTACATGAGCAGCTGGGCGCCCATCGGGTCGTAGACCCCCGGGGCGAAAACGTAGGGCTTCTCGGCCAGCAGCCGGCGGAGGCGCTTGCTGGGCGCCTCGTTGCGCGAAGCAGGCACCTTGTAGCCGTCCGGAAGCAAAGGCGTGGATACGAGCTCCATCAGCGGCCTCCTCGTTGGTCGGTTATTCGTTTTCGTGGTCGCAGTTGCAGGGCTCGGGGCACTCGCACTCGTGCACGGTGCCTTCCGCGTCCTCATCCTGCGATCGGATTTCTCTATCCATGCCTAAGAAACTATCAAGAGAGCCGATATACGTCCAATCGATTGTGGTGATGAGCGCGATCGGGAGATTCGATGTAGAAACCCGGTCGGTCGCGCGTTCTATCTGGTTTCGAGGAGCTCCAGGAAGGCGGCCACGATGCCTTCGGGTTTGCCCGCATCGCGGCGACGGTAGGCAACGATCCTGTTCTGCATCGGCGGCGCGTCTTTCATCTTCACCACGCGCAGCGTCTTGCCGGCGATCTCGCGCACGACCGCTGTGCCCGGCAGGAGCGCCACCCCGAGGTCGCGCTCGACCATCTTCTTCGCCGCCTCGATCGAGTCCAGCTCCATCAGGCCCCGCAGGCTCACGCCGGCGGACAGAAACGCGCCCTGCGTGATCTCGTAGTAGCTCGACGTGCGGTCGAACATGATCAGCTTCTCGGCCGCGACCTGCGCCATGGTCACAGACGAAAGCTCATTGAAGGGATGCTCGGGCGCGCAGATGAGGACCAGGTCCTCGGTGTGGAACGGCCGCAGCTCGAGGTCGGGATGGCGGATCGCGCGCCCAAGACCGATCTGGACCTCGTCGCGGAGCACGAGCTCGACCACGTCCTCCGAATGACCAGTCCGCACCGAGACCTCGACGCGCGGGTGAGCCTCGACAAAACGCTCGAGAAGCTCGGGCAGGACGTAGGTGCTGACGGCCGGCGCGGCGGCGATCATCAGGTGGCCGGCAGAGGCGGTCATCACCTGCTCGAGCGCGTCCCGTCCGTCCACGAGTGCCCGCAGCGCGCGTTCCGCGAATGGGATCCACGCTCGGCCCGCGTCGGTCAGGCGCATGCCGTGCGACGTGCGCAGAAACAGGGGTGTGCCGAGCTCGCGCTCGAGGCCCTGCAGCCGCGCGGTAAGCGTCGGCTGGGTGATGAAAAGCACCTCGGCGGCGCGGCTGACGCTGCCGCGGCGGGCGACCTCGAGGAAGCCCTCGACCTGCACGAGCTGGATGCCGCTCGGCTTGCCGTTACGGGATTCGTCTATGGCCATGGCCGGAGGCTACAAATTCTATCTATAGGATGGGCTGCCTAGCCCCGCTTCAGGACGACCCTCGCGGCGGCGATGGCGACTATCCAAACCGGCGCCATGGTGATGACGAAGGGCCGAATGGTGTCGCTGGCGGAATGGGAGTCCCTGTCGAAGGCCAGAAACACCAGGACGGTACCGTAGACCAGGAGGGCGAAGCAGATGCCGAGCAGGCTGAGGCTTTTCAAGTTCATGCGTAACGGAATGGTAGAAGGGACCCGCGTATTGTCCTAGGCATGGCTCCCTTCTTCGGTTTTCACATGCCCAACTTCACGTTTCCGGGGACGTCCGACGACCAGGTCTTCGACCGCGTGGTCGAGAGCGCGAGGGCCGCGGAGGACGCCGGCTTCGACCTCGTCACCGTGATGGACCACTTCTATCAGATCGGTGGTATCGGTCCGGAGACGGAGCCGATGCTCGAGGCTTACACGACGCTGGGAGGCCTCGCCACGCGCACATCCAGGGTCAAGCTCGGGACGCTGGTGACCGGCGTTACCTACCGCAACCCCGCGCTCCTCGCCAAGCAGGTCACGACGCTAGACGTCGCGTCCAAGGGCCGCGCCATCCTCGGCATCGGCGCGGCGTGGAACGAGGCCGAGCACATCGGCTACGGATTCGAGTACCCGCCCATCGGCCAGCGGATGGATCGCCTCGAGGAGGCGCTGACGATCGCGAAGCTCATGTTCACCCAGGAGCGGCCGTCGTTCGAGGGCAAGTACTACCGCATCGAACGAGCGCTCAACCGGCCACGGCCGGTTCAGCCGGGAGGGCCGAAGATCCTGGTCGGCGGCGGCGGCGAGAAGCGAACGCTGCGAATCCTCGCCAAGCACGGAGACATCGGCCACTGGTTCGGTGGCCCGATCGACGACCTCAAGCGCAAGAAGAAGGTTTTCGAAGAGCACTGCGCGGTAGTGGGCCGCGACCCGTCGCAGGTTCTGCTGCTCATCGGCGTCGGGCTCGTGCTCGTCGAGACGGAGAAGGATGCGAAGGCGGTGCTCGACCGGATCCCGCCCGAGCGCCGGGCCATGGTCATGGCCGCGACGGTGCCGCAGGCGGCCGACTTCCTCGGCCGCTATCTCGACGCGGGCTTCGGAGGCTTCACGCTGAGCAACCAGACGCTGCCGACCCCGCAGGCGATCGCCATCGCCGGCGAGCTCATCAAGACGATTCGCGGGAGCTCGGTCGCCGCGTAGGGTCCCCTCTCCCCATCGGGGAGAGGGTCAGGGAGAGGGGCTTAAGCTTCCATCCCGCTCAGGCCAGGCTCTCCACCCACGCCCGGTGCAGCGACCCGTACCCGCCTTCCCCCCCGCGCAGGTCCTCCGGCCGGCCGTCCTCGACGATCCTCCCCGCGTCGACCACCAGCACCCGGTCCGCGATCTCGACCGTGGAGAGCCGGTGGGCGATGATGAGCGCCGTCCGGCCCCGCAGGAGCGTGCGCAGCGCGTGTTGCACGAGGCGCTCCGACGGAAGGTCGAGCGACGACGTCGCCTCATCGAGGATGAGGACTCGGGGATCGGCAAGAAACGCCCGCGCGAACGCGACCAGCTGCCTCTGCCCTGAAGACAGGCGCACGCCGCGGCGCCGGACGTCCGTCTCGTACCCGTTCGGCATGACGGCGATGAACTCGTGCGCACCGATCGCGCGCGCCGCCGCCTCCATCTCCCCCCGCGTCGCCGACGGCCGTCCGAACAGGATGTTGTCGCCCACCGTGCCGGCGAAGAGAAAGCTCTCCTGCGTCACCGTCACCACCGCGCGCCGCAGGTCGGTTGAGGCGATCGCGCGCAGGTCGACGCCGTCGAGCGTCACGCGGCCCGCCGTCGGGTCGTAGAAGCGCGCGATCAGGCGCGCGATCGTCGTCTTCCCCGCGCCGGTCTCCCCCACCAGCGCCACCGCCTGGCCCGCCGGGATCTCGAGGTCGATGTCGTGGAGCACAGCCTTGTCGCGATACGCGAACGTGACGTGGTCGAACGCGACGGCGCCACGCACCTCGGGCATCGCCACGGGTGCCGCGGGCTGCGGCACCGTCGGCTCCTCCTCGATGACCCCGGCCAGCTTCTCCAGCGCCGCGCCCGCCGCCTGGAAGACGTTGTAGAACTGAGACAGCTCCTGCATCGGGTCGAAGAACTGACGCAGATAGAGGACGAAGGCGGTCAGCACGCCCAGCGTCAGCTGGCCTCGTACCACGAGGTAGCCGCCGTACAGCAGCACCGCGGCAGTGGTGAGGCGCCCCAGCACGTTGATCGCGGGCCCATACGTGGACACCAGGCGGTTCGACCAGATGTTGGCGTCGCGGTAGCGCGCGTTGACGTCCTCGAAGATCTCCTGGTTCCGCGGCTCGCGGCGAAACGAATGGACCGCGCGGATGCCGCCCAGCGACTCGACGTAGTGGACGATGACGAGCACGATCGCGTGCCGCACCGCGCGGTACGCGCGCGCCGAGTTCACGCGGAACCAGTACGTCAGCGCGAGCACGAGCGGCATCGCGATGAGCGCCACCATGCCCAGCCGGACATCGAGGTGCAGCAGGATCGCCGTGATCGCGACCACGGAGATGATCGAGGTGATGACAGACGTCAATCCGGTGGCGAGGAGCTCGTTGAGCGCGTCGATGTCCGAGGTGAGCCGGGAGATGATCCGACCCGACGTGTAGCGCTCGTAGAAGGACAGCGACAGCTCCTGGACGTGGGCGAAAATCATTCGCCGGAGGTCGAACAGGATGTCGGCGCCGATCCGCCCGGAGAGACGCAAAAACAGATAGTTCGCGGCCGCGTTGACGGCGAGGGCGGCCAGGAGGGCGCCGACGATCAGGACCAGCGTGCTCAGGTTGCCTCCGGTTCCCGTCTTGATGCCCCTGTCTATGCCAAGCCCGACGAGGTACGGCAGAGATAGGTACGCGGCAGAGCGGATGAGAATCAGCGCCGCCGCCAGGGCCATCTGCTTGCGATAGGGTCGGGCGAGGTTCGCGAGCAGCACCCGGCTCCGACGCCGGAGCAGCCCGGCGACGCTCGGCGAGAACTCGTCGATCTCCTCGGCGGCCACGCCGCGCCAAGAGTCCGCCCTTCGGGAATCGGCGGCAAGAGCGGTCATGCAAGCGCCCCTTCCTGAGCCCGCGCGTCGTACTCCTGGGACAGCAGCGCGCGGTAGAGATCGTTCGAGCGCATCAGCTCGGCGTGCGTGCCGACCTTGACCACCGTGCCGCCATCGATCAGCGCCACCCTGTCGGCGAGGGCGAGCGTCGACGGCCTGTGCACCACCAGGAGCCCGGTGACGCCCTCGAGCACTCGGGCGAGCGACTGCTCGATGACCGCCTCGGTGTGCACGTCGACCGACGAGAGCGGGTCGTCGAGGACGAGGACCGGCGGCGTTCCCAGCACGGCGCGAGCGAGGGCGAGCCTCTGCCGCTGGCCTCCCGAGAGCGTGTAGCCCTGCTCGCCTACGCGTGTCTCGAGGCCCCAGGGCAGGTCCCATACGAAGCCGGCCTGGGCAACGTCGATCGCGCGCTTCAGCTCCTCGTCCGAGACCACGGGGCGGCCCATGACGAGGTTCTCGTGCACCGAAGCGGAGAACAGGATCGGGTCCTCGAACGCAAAACCGATGTGCGAGCGCAGCGAGCGCAGGAGGATGTCCCGGACGTCGACGCCGTCGAGGAAGACGTTGCCCTCGTCCACGTCGTACAGGCGCGGCACCAGGTACGCGAGCGTGGTCTTGCCGCTGCCTGTCCGGCCGACGAGGCCAACCGTCTCCCCGGGCTCCACGACCAGGTTGAAGTCGCGCAGCACCCACTGGTCGGACTTCGGATACCTGAAGCCGACGCCGCGAAACTCGAGACTGCCGGTGCACCGCTCCAGCGCGCGTGCTCGCGGACGGTCCGCGATCTCGGGTCTCGAGTCGAGGACCTCGTTGAGCCGCTGCGATGCGGTCTGGCATTCCTCGCTCATGGAGAGCACCCAGCCGATCGCGTCCATCGGCCACGCGAGCATGAAGATGTAGTTCATGAACGCGACCAGGCCGCCGATGGTGAGCCGGCCCTGGACCACGTTCAG
This sequence comes from Chloroflexota bacterium, assembly GCA_005879675.1. Lineage (GTDB taxonomy): Bacteria > Chloroflexota > Dormibacteria > Dormibacterales > Dormibacteraceae > 40CM-4-65-16. The sequence goes on along the minus strand of VBJE01000090.1, from coordinate 4,869 downwards.
GCCGCCGAGCAGCAGCACCGCGACGAGCGAGAGGTTCGGGAGGAAGTTCAGCTCCGTCCACACCTCAGCCCTTGCCTTGATGCCGCCAAGGCTCGTCGCCCGCAAGAGGCGGGCCTGATCTTCGAATCGGGCCTGCATCAGCGGCATCCGCCCGAACGCCTTGATGATGCGCACGCCCGTCGCCATCTCCTCGATCGTCGTCGTCATGTCGCCGCTGAGGTCCTGCAGCCGGCGGGCGATCACCTTGTACTTGTCGTGGAAGACATTGCTGAAGATCGCGATGGGCGTCATACAGAGCACGACGACGAGCGCGAGCTGCCAGTCGAGCTGCAGCATCAAGACCAGGACGACGACGAACGTGACGACCGTCTGCAGGAACCAGATCAGGCCGAAGCCGACGAAACGGCGCACCGTCCCGATGTCCGCGATGGCACGCGACAGCAGCTGGCCCGACTGCCACTGGTCATGGAACGAGACCTGCAGGCTCTGCAGGTGCGCGTAGAAGTCGTTGCGCAGGTCGGTCTCCATGCTGTGCGCCGCCACGCCGGCGAAATGCCGCCGGATCACGATCAGCACGAACTCCAGCGCGCCGATGAGCACCAGCAGTCCCGCGGTTTCGACCAGTCTGCCGAGCTGCCCGTGCGTGATCGGGCCGTCGATGATGTACTGGATCACCTTCGGGATCGACGCGGCCGCGGCCAGGCTTCCCAGCTGGGACGCGCCGAAGATCACGACGAGCCAGGCGTACGGCCGCAGGTATGGCACGTAGCGCCTGAGCGCCCAAAGACCCAATGAATGAATTCCTTCGCGCCCGCTTCAGGGGCGAGTTGAACCTATCGCTGGCGGGAAGTCGCTTAGTTTAGCCCGCCAGGTCCCGGATCGAGACGACTCCGATCACCTTTCCCCCATCGAGGACGGGCAGGTGCCGGAAGCCGCGGTCGAGCATCAGGCGGAGCGCCTCTTCGGTGTCGATCTCCGGCCCGACCGTCGTCGGATCGCTGGTCATCCACGACACGATCTCGTGCCTCGGCGCGTCGTGCGACTGCGACAGGGCGCGCACTGTGTCGCGCTCGGTGAAAATTCCAAGCAGGCGCTCGCCGTCCATCACGAGCACCGAGCCGACGCGGTTCTGAGCCATCACGGCGACCGCCTCGCCGACCGTGTCTTCCGGCCCGACGGTGTGCAGCCGGCTCGCCATGACGTCCCGCACCCGCGCCACGCGCCCATCCTATGCCTGTACCGGAAAAGCGGCTAGGAGCGCTGTCGCCCCCACCACGAGCAGCCCGACCGCCGCCTCGGGGCGGGCCATGGGCCGGCCGCCGCGCCACGCCGCCGACAGGGCGAGCATCGCCAGGACTCCCGCCGATTTCAGGCCGAGGACGATCCCATAAGCGGTCGACCACAGGTCGCTCACGTCGTGGAGCTGCTCGGTGGCGCGCAGCACCCCAGTAAGCGCGGTGACCCCGAAGGCGATCAGGGCGACTCGGGCGAAACGCATCAGGAGGCCCCGCGCCTCGCCGCCAGTCCACCCCCCAGGAGGCTGAAGCGACGCCATGGCGAGAATCGCTCCCGCCCACATGGCGGCGGACAGAACATGCAGGACGTCGGCGAAGATCGCACCGGGCGACTCGGGTGTGATGGCGGCGGCGTGACCGGTGAGCGGCAGCAGCCCCGCTGCCAGGACCGCGAAGACCGGTGCGAACCGCATGCCACGGACGCACAGGAAGAGCGCGGCGCCCTCGGCGAGCACGCGAGCGAGAAGGAACCACGACGGCCCGAGCGCGAGCAGCCCGAGGCCGCCCAGCAGGGCCGCGGCAAACGCGACGTGCATCGGCGGCTCGGCCCAGGCGATACGCGGTGGAACCCGCCCAAGCCGCCTGATGACCGCCGCTCCGATGCCACCGAGCAGGCCGAGGAGCTCGAGCCAGTGGAACGCGGCGAGGACGAGGTCGGGCGAGCCTCGCAAGCTAAGCGGCCGCGGAGATGATGCCTCCCCCGAGGACCCTGCTTCCGGAGTAGAGGACGGCCGCCTGGCCGGGCGCCGCCCCGAAGAACAGTTCGCGAAGCTCCAGGCGGCCGCGCGCGTAAACGGCGGGGATCGCCGGCGCGTGGTAGCGCAGGCGCGCCTCGCACTCGAGCGGCTCTTCGCGCAGGCCGTCGATGAAGGTCACGTCCTCCAGGGCGATCGCGCTCACCGCCAGCTCCTCGCGCCGGCCGACGACGACCGTGTTCGACGGCGCGTCCACCCGCACCACGTACCACGGCCCCGGTTCGGAAAGATCGCCGAAGCCGCTTCGCTGGCCGACCGTGTACAGGGCCGTCCCCCGATGGCTGCCGACCATCCGTCCTGTCCTGTCGACGATCGCCCCCGCCTTGACCGGCAGCCGTTTCGACAGGTACGCCGCGGTCTGGCCCCGCGGCACGAAGCAGATCTCCTGGCTCTCGGCCTTGTTCGCGACCGGAAGGCCGAACTCGCGGGCGTGCTCGCGCACCTCGGTCTTCGTCATGCCCCCGAGCGGAAAGACGATGCGCGCCAGCCGCTCGCGGTCGAGGTGATAGAGCATGTACGACTGGTCCTTGGCGCTGTCGACCGCGCTATGCAGCTCGGGTCCATCGGGTCCGACGAGGACCCGCGCGTAGTGCCCTGTGGCGAGGCGGTCGAAGCCCAGCTCGAGGACCCGCGACAGCATGAGGTCGAAGCGCACGAAGGCGTTGCAGCGTACGCACGGATTCGGCGTCCGGCCCTCGAGGTACGCGCGGTGAAAGGGCTCGATCACGCGCTCCCCGAACTCGCGCTCCAGGTTCCAGCAGTAATAAGGAATGTCCAGCACCGAGGCGACCCGGCGCGCGTCCTCGACCGCCGACAGCGAGCAGCAACCGCCGTGGCGCGCCGCTTCCTCCGAGTCGTCGCGCGGCCACTGCTGCAGCGTCACGCCGACGACGTCATGGCCCTGGGCCTGCAGGAGCGCCGCGGCGACCGACGAGTCGACGCCACCGGACATGGCGACGGCGATCCTCATCTTTTCGTCTCGACGATGTGTCTTGCCACCAGCTCCGCGTCCTCGCCTACACCGTAGAGCACCGCCGACTGCGCCTTGCGCTGGAAGTGCACGCCCATGAAGTACAGGCCGGACACCTCGGTGCGCCCGTCGACCTGGACCGGAAATCCCATGTCGTCGAAGACCGGGGCGTGGACCCAGCCGTAGTCCGGCCTGTATCCCGCGGTCCAGATCACCGTGGAGATCCGTTCCCCCTCGAGGTCGACCGCCGTCCGGCCCGTGAAGCCCGGTGGAGGAGGCACCTCCCATGGAACCGGCAGGCCGCGCGACTCGCACAGCGCCTGCACCCACTTCATGAACGCGCGCGCGAGGTCGTCGCCGGCCTGGATGCTCTCCGCGAGGTCGTCCCCGAAGTGGACCTTGCCATCGTCCGCGCCGCCGAGATAACGTCCGACCAATTCCACGCCGCTTGCGTGCAGCGTGCGGTAGTTCAGGTCGTGCCCGCCGCCATGGCCGGTCGTCTGCGGGTTCCCAAGCAACCGGGGGCGCCGGGCGATGGCAGCTGGGCGAGGGTGCGATTCCAGAATCCCGACTCGATGATCCACCAGACCACGTCGTGGTCGCCCAGGCGACGCGGCATCCACGGGCAGCGGCCGCAGGAGAGGATCACCTTGCGTCCCGCGTCGTGAAGCTCTTCCGCGAGCTGGCATCCGGTCTGGCCGCTGCCCACGATCAGCACCGCGCCTTCCTGAAGCTCCGATTCGTTCGTGAATTCCTCGGCCAGGAGCTGATTCACGCCGGATGGCAGCTGCTCCGAGTTCGGCGGCCGGTGGGCGCGCTGGTACCCGCCGGACGCGACGACGACATTGCGCGCCCGGAGAGACTCGGCGCCCATTTTCAGGACGAAGTCGCCACCGCCGAGGTCGAGGGCGGACACCTGGCAGCCCTCGCGGACGGGAGCATGGAACGCGCCCGCCCATTCCAGGAAGTGATCGACCAGCTCGTCGCGGCCCATGAACCCGTCCGGGTCAGGGCCGCGGTAGGGCGCGCCAGGGAGCTGCACGGTCCAGTTCGGGGTGACGAGACAGAAGGAGTCCCATCGCCGCGAGCGCCACGTCTCGGCGACGCGGCCGGCCTCGAGGACCACGTGCTCGACGCCTGCTTGCTCCAGGTACCAGCTCGTAGCGAGGCCGGCCTGCCCGGCGCCGACGATCGCAACCTCGACCGACTCGGTCATACCGGCGGCAATGTTAGTTCGGAGCTATTCGACCAGGTCGCCTTCCGCCGGCTCGACCTTCACCCCGCGCGACTCGAGGAACTCGACGCCGCGATCCAGCTCGTCCGGCTCGCCCGAGACCTCGAGCAGCACCCATCCGTGGTCTTTTGTGACGTCGGCACGCCGGATGTTGGTCACGATCCTTGACCAACGAGGGACCAAAGATGAGCTTCAGCCGGCGTCGCCCCATTGGCGGGAGTTTATGCCGGGCGTCGCGACTGTGCAGAAACCGGGGTTATTGAGGTGCCTGAAACCCCGCTGCCGCACACTCGGCGAAATCGCGCCCGTGCCCCCCGCCACCGCGGGCACGATCGCGATCTCGTCGTCGCTGCCGACCTTCGCGCGCAAGCCCGCGCCCAGCCGCACGTCCTCGTCGTTGACGTACACGTTCACGAACTGGCGGAGCTCGCCCTTCTCGTCCAGCAGGCGATCCCGGAAGCCCGGGTAGCGCGCGTCCAGCGCGTCGATCGCCGACGCCAGGTCGGCCGCCTCGACCGGCACAGTCACCTGGCCGTCGGACAACCGGCGCAACGGACCGGGAATTCTGAACTGCGCCATCGGCTAAATGTTCACCTTTTCGCGAAACGACTTCAT
>VBJE01000347.1:490-2877 GCA_005879675.1 Chloroflexota bacterium | reverse complement strand
TCCGATTCGATGGTGTCGACGGCGCCTTTCCACAGTGGCTGGAACACCTCGAAGACCCGCGCGAACTCGTCGGGTTGGAGGAACTTGGCGACCGGCGTGCCGACCATCTCCTGCGTGCCCATCCTCAGCAGCGAGGCCATGCGCGGGTTGACGTCGATCACGTTCATGTCCGAGCCGACGCGCGCGATGCCGAGGGGCGCGTGGGAGACGATCTCGTCGAGCAGGCTGTTGCGCCTCGCAAGCTGCGCTTCGGCGCGGTGGCTCTTGCTGAGAAGGTCGAGCGAGTCGCGGTGCGTCAGGACCTGGTTGGCGACGAAGAGGATGCCTATGCCGGCGGCGAGGACGGTCTCGAACTGGTCGAGGCCCTGGTTGGTGAGCGCAAGTTTGGCCGCGGTCAGCGCGGCGCCGAGGACGGCGGCCCACGGCAGAGCGAGCTGCAAGAGCTCGATCGGGCCCTCGTCGCGTACCTTGCCGGCGGATCGGACGGGCCACAGCGGGGCCAGCGCGATCATCAGGTAGCCGACGACCCACCCGGCGTCGAGCACGCTGCCGGTCGCGCCATAGCTCCCGTTCGCTGTCAGGTAGGCGAATGCGCTGTCCGCGAGCGCGTTGCACGCCAGGCCGCCGATCAGCAGCAGCATGTATCCGACCTCGGGCTTCCTCGCTCGGCGCAAGGCGACGACCAACGCCGTCGCGACGACGATGTCGCCCAGTGGGTACGCAAGTCCGATCAGCTGCTCGGCCGGGCTGGTGCTCGATGTCTCGTACACCTTGCCGAGGCCGAACGCCCAGGCGATGAAGAGGAGCGAGAGGGCGACGATCGACCCCGCGAGCAACGTCTCGCCGCGGGTGGCAAGGCGTGTGGGGGCGGAGGTGAACGCGAACACGCCCAGGACCGCCAGCGGGATAGCGAGCAGGTAGCCGGCGTCCGCGACTGAGGGGAACGGCAGCTCTTCACCGCGGACGACCTCGTTCCAGGACCAGATGAACTCGCCGACGGCCCAGCTGAAGGCCGAGACGCCGAAGAGCGCCCAGGCCATGCGAATCCGGCCCGAGTTGCGCGCCGCCGCGTAGATGCAGCTCCCGGCCGCGAGGAGCGCCGCCACGCCTTCGCCGATGTCGTCGACGCCGATCGTGAACTCGTCGCTCACCCAGCGGTTGGCGGTCCAGGCGATGAAGAGCACCGACACGATCGCGGCGAAGGTGGCGGCGGCGGCGAACGGCCCCCAGCCCTCGATGCCCAGGCCGGTGACGACGAGGGGGCGCCTCTGGGGCATGGCGAGGCTGGCGGTCTGCTGCACCCCACGAGCGTAGGCCTGGGTACTCACCGTCGAGCCGTCAATACGGAAAATGGCCCGGCGCCGTTAAGTGACGCCGGATTTGATTTAACATGGCGGGGCAGTTACTTGTAGCACAGCAGGATGCGCGCAGCGCCCGCTAATGCGCACGAACTGCGGTTCCGGGCGAAGTGGAAGGAGCACGGGTTGCGGCACGAGGTCACCGACTGGGAGGAGGGTGTGGCCAGGGTCCGCATCGGCCGAGCCTGTGCGGCGATCGGCGTCGCAAGCCTTGCCGTCGCGTTGCCCGCTATCCCGATCGTCGCCGTCGCCGGCGTCCTGCCCGCGGGCATGGCGCCGACCGCCGCCTGGTTGGCGGCGGCTCTGGCTGTCGGACTGGGTGGGGGGAAGTTGGCGGCGGGCGCAGTGGGCGCGGCTCGAGTCATAGCCGCTCCCGGACTACGGGCGTCCGCGGCATCGACCGACTAGTCGAGCTCTGGTTCCAGCTTTTCCAACCCGCAGCCGGCAGGCAAAGGAGGTGATTGGAATGCGCAAGTTGCTGTTTGCCGCCATCCTGGCGGTCTCGGCGATGATGACGATGGCGGTGACCGCGGCCGCCGACGGTATCACTCACTGCTGCTGAGCCTCTAATCCGCGTCAAGTCAAAGATGGCTGCGTTAAGCTGGCCACATGCCAGGCGTCCGCGCGTACCCCGCGACCGGGGCGGACGGCTCGGGAGAGCAACGGAGTGCTTCCCCGAGCCGCCGTCGCGGCCGGCGCCGGGGCGTCGAGATTCGCCCCGGCTCCGTTAAGCAAGCGCGTCTCGAAGCCGGCCTGAGCCTCGGCCAGGTGGCCCTCGGCGACATCAGCCGAACCGCCATCTACTTCGTCGAGACGGGCAAGGCGAAGCCGTCGATGGAGACCCTGCACCTGATCGCGACCAGGACCAACAAGCCGGTGGATTTCTTCCTGGGCGCAGGTGACGGCGTCAACGAAGAGGCGGCGCTCATAGAGATCGAGCGCCTCGTCGCGGTCGGCGACAACGCCGCGGCGGCGACCGCGGCCGATGCCCTGATCGCGAAGACGTCGAATCCGACGAAGGCTGCGCAT
>VBJE01000347.1:0-411 GCA_005879675.1 Chloroflexota bacterium | reverse complement strand
GTCTTGATGACCGCGGAGTCGCTCAGCTGGGAGGCCGCGGGGGCGATGCAGATGCAGGATCCCGCGGCACTCGGCTACGCGCATGAGGCGCTGGAGCGGTGTCGCTCCCTCAGGCCGGTTCCCGTGACCACCGAAGCGAAGCTGCTCGCGATCCTCGGCCACGTCCACAACGCGCGGCACGAGTACGCCAAGGCGATCGACGCCTACGAGCAGGCGGCCTCGGTCGGCGCCGCCTTTCCTGACCTCCGCCGGCTCTCCTACGTGTACGGCAACCTGAGCCTGGCCTACCAGGAGACCGGCCAGTACGCTCGCGCGGCTCACTACGCCCATCGAGCCTTGACGATCCACGAGACCCTCCAGGACACGCTCTCGATCGGCGTCTCCGAAAACAACCTCGCGCTGCTCATGTAC
>VBJE01000346.1 GCA_005879675.1 Chloroflexota bacterium | reverse complement strand
CTACCTCATCGAGATCGACGACGTCCGGGTTTGCCACCTCGGCGACCTCGGCCACAAGCTCGACGATGCCGGGGCCGAGACGGTGGCGTCGCCCGACGTCCTGCTGGTCCCGGTCGGCGGTCGCACGGCGATGAACGCGGCCCAGGCCGCCGAGGTGGTGCGGCAGCTGGAGCCCCGATACGTGGTGCCGATGCACTACGCCATCCCGGGCCTCAAGCTGGAGCTCGACCCGATCGATCGCTTCCTCAAGGAGATGGGCGTCACAGCCTCCGAGCCACAGCCCAAGCTGACCGTCCAGAGGTCGTCCGTCACCGAGTACGAGACCAAGGTGGTCGTCCTGGAACCCAAGGCGGAACCCCGCTGAACGTTTAGTCCTGCTCGCGCTCCGGTAAAATCTGAAAAACCGCCAGGAGGGTCGTCTATGTCGAAGTACGTTTTCGTGACCGGCGGTGTCGTCTCCTCGCTCGGCAAAGGCATCACGGCGGCGTCGATCGGGAACATCCTGAAGGCCCGCCACCTGACCGTCTCCCTGCAAAAGCTCGACCCATATCTGAACGTCGACCCCGGGACGATGAGCCCATACCAGCACGGCGAGGTGTTCGTCACCGACGACGGCGCGGAGACCGACCTCGACCTCGGCCACTACGAGCGGTTCGTCGACGAGAACCTGACCGTCGCGTCCAACGTGACGACAGGGAAGATCTACCAGGACGTCATCGCGCGCGAGCGCCGAGGCGACTACCTCGGAGCGACCGTCCAGGTCATCCCTCACGTCACGAACGTGATCAAGGAGAAGATCCTCCGCGCCTCGAAGGATCCCCAGGCCGATGTGGTCGTGGTCGAGGTGGGTGGCACGGTCGGCGACATCGAGAGCCTGCCCTTCCTCGAGGCGATCCGCCAGCTGAAGAACGACCTCGGCCGCCAGAACGTGTTCTATGTCCACTGCTCGCTGGTGCCGGTCGTGCGCGGTCAGGAGATGAAGACGAAGCCGACCCAGCACTCGGTGCAGGCCCTTCGCGCCATCGGCATCCAGCCTGACGCGATCATCTGCCGCTCCGAGCTGCCGATCGACAACGACCTGAAGGAAAAGATCGCCCTGTTCACCGACGTGCCGCGCGAGGCGGTGGTGAGCGTGCCTGACGTGGAGTCGATCTACGAAGTGCCGCTGATGCTCGAGGCGTCGGGTCTCGGCAAGGTCATGGCACGGCACTTCGATCTCGACAGTGCGGCGCACGCTCCCGACCTGGCGCCGTGGATCCAGCTCGTCGACAGGATCAAGCACCCGCGGGCGACGGTGCCGATAGCCATCGTCGGCAAGTACATCGCCCTTCCGGACGCGTACCTGAGCGTCATCGAGTCGCTGCGCCACGCCGGCATCCACCACGACCTCGAAATCGATATTCGGTGGGTCTCGTCGGAGAAGCTCGACGCGGGCGATACGTCACCGTTGATGGGCGTCGCCGGGATCGTCGTCCCGGGCGGGTTCGGCTACCGCGGCATCGAGGGCAAGGTGCAGGCGTCGCGATACGCGCGCCACAACCGCATCCCTTACCTGGGCCTGTGCCTGGGCATGCAGTGCGCTGTGATCGACTTCGCGCGGGAGAAGCTGGAGGCGCCGGACGCGAACTCCACCGAGTTCGCCGCGTTCACCTCGACGCCGGTCATCGACCTCATGCCCGAGCAGCGCAACGTCGACCAGATGGGAGCCTCGATGCGGCTCGGCCTGTACCCGTGCAAGCTCCTGCCGGGCTCGCACGCGCACAGGGCGTACGGCGAAGAGGTCGTCTACGAGCGGCATCGTCACCGCTTCGAGTTCAACAACGAATACCGGGAGGTGATGGGCGAGGCGGGGATGATCTTCAGCGGGCTCTCGCCCAACGGCCGTCTGGTCGAGATCATCGAGCTCGTCGACCACCCCTGGTTCGTGGCCAGCCAGTTCCATCCCGAGTTCCGCTCTCGACCGAACCGGCCGCATCCGCTTTTCCGCGATTTCGTCAAGGCGGCGTTCCTGCAGAGCGGCGACCAGATGGAGCTTCGTCCCGCGGAGCTGCAAGAGACCGAGCCCGCCGGCTAACACCATGGAGCAGCAGAGGAGCGGGATTCCCGGCTTCGGCCCCTCGGGGGCGGCCCCTTCGTCGGCTTCGCCGACACCTCCCCATGAATGGGGAGGAAAAGCCCACCTCCCCGTAAACGGGGAGGAGGGCGAGCTCGGACTCGGGCTTCTCCACGCGACCGAGACGGCGGCGCTGGCGTGCGCGGGCTTGCTCGGCAAGGGCGACGCGGACGCGGTCAGCGACGCCGCGGGCGAGGCGATGCGCAAGGCGCTCGAGGCCTCAGGCGTCACCGGCACCGTCGTCCTGAGCCCTCGTCCGCAGGCGCACCTGCCCAACGGCGCAGTCATCGGAGGCGGAGACAGAAAGGTCGACCTTGGCGTCTACCCGGTGGAGGGCGCCAGCCAGGTCGCCCGGGGGCACGTCAACGCTGTCTCGCTGCTGGTCGCGGTCGAGCCAGGCGGCTTCGCCTCGCTGCCGGCCGTCGCCCAGATGGAGAAGTTCGTCGCCGGCCCTCGCGCGCGCGGCGCCATCGACCTGGACGACCCGGTGGCGGACAACCTGCGACGGATCGCCTTCGCCCACGACCTCCGCGTCCAGGACCTCACCGTGGCGATCCTCGAGCGTCCACGTCACCAGGAGCTCATCGCCGACGTCGCCGCGGCCGGGGCGCGCATCCGCATCCTCGAGGAGGGCGACTTCGCGAGCGCGGTCATGGCCGCCATCGGGGGCACGGGAATCGACGCCGCGATCGGCATCGGCGACCTCCACGCGACCCTCATCGCCGCCTGCGCGGTGCGATGCCTCGGAGGGGAGTTCGTCGCCCGGCTGATGCCGCGCAACGACGACGAGAGGAAGCTCACGGGCGATAGGGGGTCCCACGTCTACGGCCTCGCCGAGCTGGCCCCGGTGGCCGACGTGGCGGTCGCCATCACGGGGGTCTCAGGCGGCCCGCTGCTGCCGGGGGTAGCGTTCGGGAGCGGCTTCGCAGAGACGTCGTCGCTGGTCATGTCGAGCCGCCAGGCGACGGTCCGGCGCGTGACCACGCGCCACCACCTCGCCTGACAAGGGGGCTTTAGAAAGGCACCCTCTCCCTTCAGGGGAGAGGGCCGGGGTGAGGGCGCGGGATTAGCTCTACCGTGGTGCGGGTATCAATGGAGAAGATTCAGTGAGCCAGGACCCATACCAGCCCCCGTACAGCGGCCAGTACATCCCGCCACCCCCGTCCCAGCAGGGCGGCTCGGACATCCCGCCGCAGTCCCCGTACCACTACTCGCCCGCGCCGGCGCGCTCGAACAGCAGCGTTCTCGGCTGGCTGGGCTCGGCCGTCCTGGCCGTCTGGGCGGTCGTCAAGTACGGCCTGGTCTTCCTGTTCAAGATCCCGGCTTTCGCCACCCTGTTTTCCGCGCTCGTTCTTCGTCCACGAGATGGGACACGTCGTCGAGATCCGGCGTCAGGGCATGCAGGCGACCGCTCCGATCTTCATCCCGTTGCTCGGCGCGGCCATCTTCCAGCGCGAGCATCCGACGAGCGCTGTGAACCAGGCCAAGATCGGAATCGCCGGACCGATCGCGGGCACGATCGGCGCCACCGTGGCGTTCATGTTCTACACGTCGACGCAGAACCCGATATTCCTGCTCGCGGCCCTGATCGGTTTCGGCCTCAACCTGCTCAACCTGCTGCCCGTCTGGCAGCTGGACGGGGCCTGGATCCTGGCGCCGGTCTCTCCGTGGTTCCAGGTCGTGGGCCTGGTTCTGATCGGGGTGCTGGCGGTGGTGTTCCACGTCGTCAGCATCTTGCTGATCATCGTCGCGATACTCGGCATCAACAGCGCCCGGGCGGCATTTCGCAACGCCCACAACCCGTACTACACATCGGTTCCGACGAATGCCCGGCTGGCGCTGTTCGCGGCCTGGCTGGCGCTCGTGCTCTACCTGGGCGTGATGACGCTCCAGACCGAGAGTTTGTTCATCTCGCTGGCTCGGTAAACTACCCTCCCTGGAGTCCAACCCTTGAAAGCACAGATTCATCCCACCTTCTACGAAGACGCGGTTGTCACCTGCGCGTGCGGGAACACCTTCACGACCGGTTCCACGCGCAAGGAGCTCAAGACCGAGATCTGCTCCGTCTGCCACCCGTTCTTCACGGGCACGCAGCGGATCGTGGACACCGGCGGACAGGTCGAGCGGTTCCGGAAGCGGGCTGCTAAGACCCGGGCGTAGATGGGAGTCCCGGACCCGACCGGGGCGGAGACGCTAGCCGAAGCTCCCCATCCGGCCCGGCTTGCGAGCGAGCCAAAACCGAAGGCCGAGCCATTCTTCTATGGCGGCCAGGCCGTCATCGAAGGCGTGATGATGCGCGGCAAGCGCCACTACGCCGTCGCCGTGCGCCTGCCCACCACCAAAGAGATCGTCATCAACCGCGGCGAGCTGAAGGCGCCCATCTACACCAACCCGGTGTGGAAGCTGCCGTTCGTCCGCGGCCTTGCGCTCATCGGCGAGCAGCTCCACCTGGGCATGAAGTCGCTCATCTGGTCGGCGAACATGAACGCGGGCGCCCACGACGTGCGGATAGGCAAGCGCGAGATCACGGGCTCGGTCGCGCTGGCCGGCGTGTTCGCGCTGGCGCTCTTCATCGGCCTACCTCTGCTGCTGGCGAGCCTGGCGATCCATCGCAGCGGGAGCTTCACGTTCGTGCTGGTCGAGGGCGTGATCCGCGTCGGCCTCGTGCTCGGCTACCTCACGGCGATCTCCCTGCTGCCTGACGTGCGGCGAGTGTTCCAGTACCACGGCGCCGAGCACAAGACGATCAACGCGTTCGAGTCGGGCTGGACGCTCGACGTGCCTGCGGTTCGCCGGGCGAGCACCCTGCATCCGCGGTGCGGCACCGGGTTCCTGCTGGTCGTTCTTGTCGTCAGCGTCATCGTGTTCAGCATCGTGGCGCTCTTCCACCCGAACCTCTTCTGGTTGATCGCCAGCCGCGTGCTCGCCATACCGCTGATCGCGGGCACGGGCTTCGAGCTCATCCGCTACATGGCGCGCCATCGCTACAACCCGGTGGTTCGGATCGCGTTGCTGCCCGTGCTCGGGACGCAAAAGTTCACCACCCGCGAGCCTTCCGACGACATGCTGGAGGTCGCGATCTGCGCCTTCAACAGCGCCCGCCAGGGTGAGGAGGAAGCTGCGGGAGCGGCGGCGTAATGATCGACCGTCTCGAGGCGATAGCCAGACGCTATCGCGAGATCGAAAACGAGATGGCCCGCCCAGAGGTCGCCAGCGACCATGAGAAGTTGACCAAGCTGGCCCGCGAGCAGCGGTCGCTGCGCGAGATCGTCGGGGCCTATGACGCTTACCGGCGCGCGCGCCACGAGATGGAATCGGCCCGCGAGATGGTGCGGCACGAAAAAGATTCCGAGATGCAGGAGTACATGCGCTCGGAGGAGCGTCGCGCCGCGGAGCAGGTCGAGAAGCTCGACGAGAGGTTGAAGGTTCTCCTCCTGCCCAAGGACCCTAACGACGACCGCGACGTCGTCGTCGAGATCCAGGGGGCTGAGGGTGGGGATGAGGCGGCGCTGTTCGCGGCGGACCTGTTTCGGATGTACACGCGTTGGGCCGAGAAGAAGGGCTGGAAGGTCGAGGTCGTGGACGCCTCGCCCACCGGCATGGGCGGATACGACAAGATCGAGTTCGAGGTCCATGGTCAGGGCGCCTACTCGCAGCTGAAGTACGAGGGCGGCGTGCACCGCGTCCAGCGCGTGCC
>VBJE01000089.1 GCA_005879675.1 Chloroflexota bacterium | reverse complement strand
CCGGCCGGGATACGAGCCCACGACCGGGCACGCGCGCTTCACCACGTCGAGCGGCCGCGGGTTGGCGGCGTAGAAGGGCGCGATGGCCTTGAGCCTTGAGTCCGTGCACGCCCACGCGATGGCGAAGCTCCCTCCCATGCAAAACCCGATCGCACCCAGGCGCTGCGCATCGACCTCGGGAAGCTTGGCGAGGTACGTCAGCGCGGCCTTCAGGTCCTGGATCCCATAGCGATTGACCGAGCCCAGGAGCATGCCCGTCATGTATCGGGCCATGCAGATCGCGCGGTTGCGGTCCCCGAAGAGGTCCGCCGCCAGGGCGGCGTAGCCGGCGTCGGCGAAGCGACGCGTGATGTCGCGGATGTTGTCGTTGACGCCGTAGGCCTCATGGATCACGACCACGCCGGGAAACGGCCCGTGGCCGTCCGGAACGGCCAGGAAACCGCCACCCTTCAGCTCGCTCGTCTTGATGTCGCGGGTTTGCATCTTGCGGAGCCAGACGAGATGGTAGCGGCGGCGGGCGGGCGGCCGAAGTGGGGCGGGTATTCTTTAGGTTGCCCGATCGAGAGCGCGGCGTGGGCCCGTGGCGCAGTTGGGAGCGCGTCTGAATGGCATTCAGAAGGTCAGGGGTTCGAATCCCCTCGGGTCCACCATTGTCATGTCTCAGGTGTTAGCGGACCGCTGTCTCACCTGATGCCGGACCAGTGTAGGCGCGGCTGAGCGCTGGTAGTCGCGGCTGGGATCCAGTGTCAATTCGCGCAGCAGTGCGCCGTCTTGGGCGAGCACGCGGACGTGGTCGCCGGCGACCAGGAGCATGACTGGCTGGCCGCGGTGCTTGTAGCTGACATGGAAGTGGCGCAGCCGGCTGAGATAGCGGAGAGTGACGCGGCCGTCGGCATCGAGGCGGTCGCGGCGGATGCGGTAATCAACCGTGGGTTGGGTCAGGGAAGGTGAGGCTTTGAGACGAGCATGGAAAGCCTGCAGCGGCGTGCGGCCATCGAGAGCCCGATGTGGACGCTGCTGGTTGTAGATGCTCCGGAAGGCGTCGAGCTGGAGTTGCAAGTGAGCGAGCGACTCAGCCGGAGCCTGCTTGGCCAGGAAGAGCTTGAGCGTCTGGTGGAAGCGTTCGACCTTGCCGCAGGTCTGGGGGTGATAGGGAGTCGAGTGGACGCACTGAATGCCGAGGTGGTCGAGCTCTGACTCGAGAGCCACGCGGCCGCGTCGCGATTTGCCGCTAAAGACGGCGGCGTTGTCGCTCAGGAAGCGAGCTGGAGCCCCGTACTCCTCGACCGCGGAATAGAAGCTGTGGAGTGCGTCTGCGGCCTTGACGGTTGGGAAGGCGACCGAGGCCAGGCAGAGCCGAGAGTGGTCATCGATCAGGTTGAGGATCTCGACTTTGCTGGAGTCGGCCAGGTGCCACTCGGTGGCGTCGGTCTGCCAGAGCTCGTTGGGCAACTCAGCCTCGAAGCGGACGAATGAGGCCTTGGGGCGTTTGTGAGGTTCGGGAGTGATCAGGCCCTGGCGCTTGAGGATGCGCCAGACGGTGACTCGAGAAGGGATCTTGTCGACGCGGCCGGCGAGGTGATGGAGGATGGTCTGCGGACCGGCGTCGAGGCCGGCGGCGGAGAGCTGTGCACGGAGCTCGAGGATGGCGTCGACAACTGCTTGGTCGACCTGGTGCGGACAGGAGGTTGGGCGGTGGGATCCCGGCTCTAGGGCAGCCGGACCATCGCGACGGTAGCGAGCCAGCAGCTCGTAGAACCAGCTGCGCGAGATCGGGTGCTCACGAACGAGCTGATTAGGACTCTGTTTGCCTAGGACAACCGCCTCGACCAGGAACCGCGCCAGCTGCATGCCGCCACCTCCAGTGGCGGTCCGGTATCACCTGAGACATGCTATGGCAGGCCGGTCCGGTAACTACTGAACTCTCACACCCTCGGGTCCACCATTGTCTGGTCACACGCGAGCCGGTTTGACGGCTGGATTCGATGTGATCCGTCCGCCGCCTACCCGTTCCACGCTTCGCGTGTGATTACGCGTCTGAGCTGGCTGCCTTAACAACCTTCACATGCGGCGGTTAAGAAGTTCCTTCTTGACAACGCGTCAAGCCGGGACGAGAATGCCGTCCTCGACCTGCCGGTAGGGAAGGCGGCGTGGTCATGTGGGCGTCTGAGAGGGAGGGTCGTTGCCAGTTCGCTGGTGTTTCGCGTCCGGCTCGGGCGCACTTTTGCCTGTCGCCGGTAGTCCACTGGCGTGACCGTCCCACTCAGCGGCCTTGCGCTCAAGCTCGCGGCATTCCCGGTCGCCAGCGCGGTCGCGGCGGGAGTCATCCTGAGCGTCCTCGCGCAAACAGTCGACAACGGCGTTGTCTCGGCCTCCTCCGTCACGCAACAGAACATCGCCGCCTCCAGCACGCCGACGAGGACCTGGCCGAGCACACCGATCTCCATGGACCAGTTCCCCGGAACGTCCGACGTGAACATCAGGTTCGTTCCGTTCACTTCCGAGGCTACGGTTCAGAACTGGGGTGACCGGTTCGGCCTTCAGCTGATCGGCTACTCGCCGGCTTTCGGGCGCTCCACCTTCCAGCTCCCGCGCGTCACCGTGACGCAGTTAAGCAGCGACACCGCGCTCGTCACCTTCCCATCGCTTGCGCAGCCGAACGACGTCAGCACCTTCATCGCTGACAACCACCTGTCCGTGATCCGCTGGATGCGCGAGCCTCGGGCCGACGCGATCGCCAACGAACGTGTCGCGCTCGTCCAGCTGCCGAAGCTCAACCTCCGCCGGCTCGACCCGGCCGCCGGTACGTGGGCGGCGCAGCTGCCCGCGCATCTCGACGTGGAGCGGGTCAAGAGCTGGGCCCAGGGCGCGGGGCTGCGCTACATCTCCTACGACCAGAACACCGGCGAGACCCACGTGTATGCGCCCGGCACCGAGGTGCAGCCATACGCGTCGGCCGCGGAGGCGGCAATCGCTCTACTCCGGCAGCGGTTGCAGGACGCGCTCTCCAAGATCCACCCTGTCGCGCCAAGTTCCAGTGTGCCGGGCGGACTGAGGGTCACCGCAGGTTCGTCGGGCATCCTCATGACGTGGTCCGCCGCCCAGGGCGCATCCGCGTACGCGATCTACCGCGGCACATCGGTGAACGGTCCCTACTCGTACATCGGCCAGACGACCACGCTGTCCTTCTCGGACAGCTCTGGAACGAGCGGCACGCTGTTCTACCGTGTGATGTCGCTGCGTGCGTGCGCCGCCACCGTCACCGACCGCGGCGGCTGCCAGACGGCGAGCCCGCCGCTCGACACCCGCTATGCGAGCGCCCCCAGCGCGGTGGTGTCGATCCCGCAGTCCGGTACCTCCCCGGCCGGGGCTCCGTCCGGACTGACTGGCGTCTCCGCATCCCCCGGCGCGCGCCTGACCTGGAACAGCGTGACGGGCGCGACCGCGTATGCGATCTTCAGCTCCCCGACGTCGGGAGGCGCGTACACGTATATCGGCCAGACGACGACCACGGGATTTACCGACACCGCGGCTCCCGATGGAGCCACGACCTATTACCGCGTGATGGCGATGCACACCTGCCCGGCGGGCACGACCGACCTCGGCGGCTGTCAGGCGTCGCAGCCGTCTTTCGACCCACGCTACGCGACCGTGCCCCTTCCGGTGGCCGTGCCCGCGTCAAGTGGAACGACGACAGGCGGCGGTACGACGCCGCCGCCCGCGCAGGTCACGGTGCAGGCGACGGCGAGCGACGGGCACGTCACCTTGACATGGACGGCCGTGCCCGGCGCCTCGGCCTACCACGTGTTCCGGTCGGCGGCGGGCGGACAGGCGGTCGCCGTGGGCACGACGACCGACACTAGCCTCGTCGACACCGGCGGCCAGGCCGGCGTGTCCTACTCCTACGAGGTCGACCCGGACATGCCCGCGGGCAGTCCCGCCGTCACGCCGGCGACGGCGACGGCTGTCTGGCAGGCGGCGTCGAGCAAACCGACCGTCACAGCGATGGAGCCCTCGACCGGAACGCTCACGGGCAGCGTCCAGCTCACGCTCAGGGGCCGCAGCGGCGACGGTGCAGCGGTGGTGACGTGGCTCATCGGCGGCAACGGCGGCTGGACGCCGATTGGCACCGTGACCGCGCAGCGCGCGGGCGGCGACCCGCTCGCATGGACGTCGACGCTGACGTGGAACACATCGGCTGTCGGCGACGGCGCGGTCTCGCTGCGCGGCACCGCGGCGGACGGCTCCGGCAACACGACCCAGGTCGACCAGACCTACGAGATCGTCAACGGACGGCCGCCCGCCCCGACAGCTTTTGCCGCCACGCCCGAGGCAGGCGCGATCGCCCTGTCGTGGCAGCAACCCTCCTACACCGACGCCGCGTCGTACGCGCTGTACCGGGACGAGACGGCCGACCCACTGGCGGTGCTCAACCCCGACGCGAGGTCCTACGTCGACGCGCAGCCGAATCCCGGGCAGCACACCTACCGGCTTGTGATGCGCGGGTCGCAGGGTCAGCTGAGCGACACGGTGTCGGCGTCGGCCGCCGTGCTGTCAGGGATGGCGGCCCCGGCGGTCATCGACTTCCAGGCCAAGCTCCCGACCGGAGCGGACCTGGACTCCGAGGCGACGGTGTCGAGCCGCCTGCTGCTCACGGCGAAGATAGCGCCGAGCGGCGCCCTCGTGTTCGAGTATCAGATCGACGGCGGCGTGTGGACTCAGGTGGACGCGACCACCGTATGCCAGACCGGTCAGTGCGACGCCGACTGGGACACGGCGCTGCTGCCTCCCGGCCACTACACGGTCCGCGGTCGCGCCGGCAGCACGACGAGCAACGGCCACGGCTTTCACCGCGGTGCGCCGAGCGTGCCGCTCGCGCCGTCGGGCATCTCCGTGTCGATGGCGGGCGGAGGTGTGCTGATCCGCTGGTCGGCGCCGCCGGCGTCCGAACCGGTGGCGTACTCGGTCTGGAGGCGGACCGGCGTCAGCTGGCAGCTGCTTGCGCGCGTCGCGGGCCGTCAGTTCCTCGACAACGCATACCTGCCGGGCATCGCGACCGACTACCGGGTCGAGGCGATCAACTCCGACGGCCAGGAGGGCGCGCCCTCGCCCACAGCCCACATAACGCCGCTCGCACAGGCCCCGGCCGCCGCGCCGGCCGCAGGCGTCGGTACGCCGCACGGCCTCGCCGCCCTGTCCGCCCCGGGCGCGGTGACCCTGTACTGGATCGCCGCCACCAACGCCCACGGCTATTCGATCGAGCGCGCGCTCTCGGCCGACGGCCCGTTCGCCATCATCGCGACCACCTCGGAGACCTCGTTCGTCGACCGGCCGGGTCCGATCGGCGGGCAGGCGTACTACCAGGTGCGGGCGACCTCCGGCTCGCAGACGAGCGAACCCTCGAGCGCGGTCCCGGCAGTTCTGATCCCCGTCGCAGCCCCAAACGTCAACTCCTCGAAGCTCTCCGTCGCCACCGGCCCGGCGCCCAGCCTGGTGCTGGCCAAGCCCGAGATCCTGCTCGGCGGCACGGACGGGTCGCCTCCGAACGCGTCCACGCTGGTCGGCCGCGCGGTGCAGACGACGGTGCAGGGCACGTCCACGGCAAACATCAGCGCCGCCCGCATCGAGACGCAGACCCTGGGCGGAAGCTGGCAACCGCTCGCGGTTCTTCCCGCGGTCACGACCGGAAGCGGATGGACGGCGATCGGGGACGTGGTCACTGCCGGGTTGCCGGCCGGGACCTACAGCCTCCGCGCGGTGGCGATCGCACCCAACGGGTCGACGGTCGACACGACCGCGACGCGGCAGCTCGACGTCGTGCACTCGGTGCCGACCCCGGTCGCGATTGACCCTCAGGTCGACGGATCCGACGTGTTGCTGTCCTGGACCGCTCCTATCACCTCCTCGGCCGTCACCTACTCCGTCTACCGGAGCGTCGGCACGAGCGGTTTCGTCCAGATCGCGAGCGGCGTCATAGGGACCACCTACCGAGACAGCTACCTGGCCAACGCGACCGCGATGCGCTACCGCGTGAGCGCGGTCGACCTGGTCGGCAACTCGAGCCCGATGTCCCAGGCCGCGTCCATCACCACCCCGTTGGCATGGGATGCGCCCTCGATCATGCTCATCTCGCCGCTGCCCGCCGAGGGGGCGGCCCTCGAGTCCGCGATCCTGGAGATCGAAGCCCGGACCTCGGCCCGGGCCGGGGTTGCGTCCGTGACGATGTCCTACACGCCGTCCGGCGGCACCACCTGGATCGGCCTTCCCGCCCTGCCGTTGCCCAGCTCTGTCGGTGGCGGCGCTTCGCTCAACTTACAGGGCGGCACGCTGTGGGCGGCCGTCTGGAACGCGACGGCGCTGCACGGCAATTACAACGTCCGGCTCAATGTGACCGACTCTCGGGGACGGACCTCCGAACAGATCACGACCTTCACCTTCATCGGGTCCGCCCCGCGCGGCCCGCCGCTTGAGAACCTCACCATCACCCCGCTGCTCGGCGGCTTGCGGCTGACCTGGCCCGCCGACGGCGTCAACTATCAGGTACGCAGGTCAGCCAACGGCACTTCCGGAGTCGTCAGGTCGATCGGTCGATCTTCGAGCGGCTCCTTCGACGACACAGACGTCGTCCCCGGCCTGACCTACGCCTACCAGCTTTGGACGCTTGGCGGCCCGGCAAGCCGGTCGGTCACGGCTTCGGCATCGTCGGGATCGGGCGTCGGGGTCGTCACTCCGCAGGCAGGCGGTTCGGCGACCAGCGCCGACGGCAAGGCGACGGTGACCTTCACGCCCGGCATGGTCAACTCCTCGATTGCCGTCTACGTCAAGGCCGCGGCCGGCCAGGCCTCGCTCGCCTACGACCTGAGCGCGATCGACGCCGAAGGCGCCGCGGTCCACAACTTCAACGGGCTGCCGATGCTGACGATCCACTACCCGACGAGCGGCGTCGCGCCGGCGGCGATCTACTACCTCAGCCCCGACGGCCGCTCTCTGCCGCTCACGTCGTCGCTCAACACGACCGCCCACACGATCAGCGCCGCTCTGCCGCACTTCAGCACCTACGTGGCCGGACTTCCGGCCGCGATCGATCTGGCCGCGAACCCGTCGACAACAGTCGCCGCGGGCACGAGCGTGACCCTGACCGCGACCGTCACCGACGCCTCCAACAACGCCGTGGAGCAGGCGCCTGTCACGTTCACGAGCGATGGCGGGAGCACGCTGGACCAGGCGAGCTGCACCACCGACGCCGGCGGGCAATGCTCGGTCCACCTCAGCGACACGGCTTTCGAGGTCGTGAACGCGACGGCCACGGTCGACTCCCTGAGCAAGACGGTGTCGGTCACCTTCCAGCAGGACTGGGCGGTGGCGCTGGCCAACGGCACGGGCCACAACGTCTCGCTGACCGCGTCCGGGTCGGACGTCAGCATCACGGTCGACGGCGGCACCCCGAGCACGCGCCCGGCCGCGACCGTCGCGAGCCTGACCGTGAGCGGCGGCGACGGTGATGACATCTTCGCGGTCGACGCCTCCGCGAGCAGCCTGGCGTTCCCGATCACCTTCGCCGGCGCCGGCGGCAACGACACGATCAAGGGCCCTGACGCCGACAGCAAGTGGGCGCTCACCGGGGTGAACGCGGGCAAGCTCGCGTTCGGGACCACGGCCGTCTCCTTCACCGACACCGAGAACATCCAGGGTGGGACCGCCAAGAACGCGTACACGTATGGCGACGCCGCGGGCGTGACCGGGTCGATCACCAACGCGACCGGCTCGACGGTGAACGACCTCACCCTCGGCGGGTTCATCCACCTGAGCGGCGATTACTCGTTCGGCACGCCGCACCAGGTGACGGTCGTCGTCAAGACCGACGCGAACCCAACCGGCTCATCGCTGTCCGACGTGTGGATGACCACGTTCGGCGTCAGCGGCGGCACCGCCTTCATCGGCGCCGGCCCAGGCACGGCCGCCGCGGCCGGTCTTCAGGGTGCCCTCGACAGCTTCGCGGTCGCGATGTTCGTGCACCTGGACACCGTGACCCCGAGCAACAGCCTGGCGTGGGAGGCGGCCGGGATCCACATGGACGCATCGATCGTCGGCATCCCGGGCTTGACCCTCGCGGCGAAGGGCATCGGCGTGAGCTTCAACGGGCGGGCGTCCGACGGCAGCTTCCTCGACCTGTCGCAGGTTACGGACGGTGGCGTGCCGGGGCCGGTCGTGGTCTCGACCGGGATGAGCTCGTCGCTGACGCTCGACTTCGCGACGGCCAAGGAGCACGCCGAGGTCCTGTCCGCCAGCGTCGGTGTGGGCGGCTTCGTGCTTGCTCAGGGCCAGTTCAGCATCGACAAGAGCACAGTCGACGTGACCGACCCCGCGTACACGGGCAGCGCTTCGCTTCTGGATGTGTCCGTCAAGAACGCCGAGGTGTTCATCGGCTCCGGGGCCTCGTTCGACGCGACCACGGGCGCGATCGTGAAGGCGGGCGCGATCGGTTTCTACGCGACCGGGATCGAGGTCGACATGGCGACGGGCAAGCCCACGTCCACTGACCCCGCCGACCAGACGAGCTTCACCGGGCTGCAGGCGAGCGTCACGAGCGCGGGCCTGCAGGGGATCGACCACCTCACTCTGACCGTGGACAGCGGGACGGTGAAGGTGAACGTGGCCACCGACTCCTCGGGCGCGGACTCCTCGACGCTGCTGACCTGGGCCAACGTCAAGGACTCTGGCGGCAGCGCCGCGGTCCCGGCCCTGACGCTGACATCGAGCGACACCTACAGCATCGAGGGTGACATCACGGTCGACCTCGTCGGACTTCTGAAGGGGTCGGCAAGCGTGAGTCTCACGCGGACGCTGTTCAGCTCGACGCCTATGTTGTTGACCAACGCCACGTTGCTGGCAGGTTCGATCACAGTCGACTCCGGCAAGAGCCAGCAGGTCACGATCGGCACCGCGGGATTCGGCGTGACCGTCACCAACGCTTCGATCGGCTTCGCCTCGTTGAGCGACACGACATCCGGAAAGAGCTGGTTCGGCCTCGACGGAGAGAGCATCAGCGCGAACCTGGTCGGACCGCAGCTGAGCGGCTCGGTCACCAACGGTCAGGTCCAGCTGAACCAGGAATCTGGCACCGGCGCGACGGCGATCAACTGGGGCGATGTGACCGGCTCTGGCCTGACCCTTTCGGGTGAGCTCGCGCAGATCGCCGGCGACCTCAGCTTCAGCGCGTTCAACCTCGTGAGCGGAGCAGCGAGCTTCAGTGTGACCCGGACACTCGTCAGCCCAACAAGCCCAGGCCTGAGCGACGCACCACTCCTCGCCGGGACCCTCAGCGTCGACCAGGCGAAGGGTCAGTCTCTGACCCTGGGCACCTCGGCGTTCGGCATCAGCGTGACTTCGGCCTCGATCAAGTTCGCTTCGCTGACCGACCCGTCGAGTGACAAGCGCTGGTTCGGACTTGATGGCGAATCGCTGAGCGCCGCGCTCGTCGGGCCGCAGCTCCGGGCTTCTGTCGCCAACGGCCAGGTGCAGCTGAACGAGGCCTCCGGCACCGGCGCAAGCGCGATCGATTGGACCGGCGTCGTGGGATCCGGTCTCACGCTCACCGCCCAGGTCGCGAGCGTGGCCGGCGACCTCACGACCCTGAGCGCCTTCGGCGTGCTCGCGGGCTCGGCCAGCTTCAGACTGACGCGCAAGCTGGTCACGACGTCGACCCCGAACCCGGCCCTGACCGACGCGCCCCTGCTCTACGGAACCATCATGGTCGACCCCACCGCGCCCAAGAACCAGGAGCTCACGCTCGGCACCGCAGCCTTCGGGGT
>VBJE01000345.1 GCA_005879675.1 Chloroflexota bacterium | reverse complement strand
CACGGCGCGCCACGCCGGAAACGCCGCCTTGGCCCGGGCGACGGCACGGTCGGCATCCTCGACGCCCGCTTCGGCCACCTCGGCGAGCACCCCTTCGGTGGCCGGTTCGATGACGTTCACGGTCGCAACTTTAGCGCCGCTCAAAATTCACACCGGAATCCAAGCTCGTTCTGAGGTTGGGCCCAGATGATGCGGCCATGGACAGAACACGAGTCATTGTTTTTGC
>VBJE01000344.1 GCA_005879675.1 Chloroflexota bacterium | reverse complement strand
CGTCTACGTCGAGGTAGGCGCCAAGAAAGCCTTCGCGAGCGCCGCCGACTGGCCCGGCTGGTCGCGCGGCGGCAAGGACGAAAGATCGGCCCTCGCCACGCTCGCCGACTACGCGCCCCGCTACGCCAGGGTGGCCAGGCTCGCCCGCGTCGACTTCCCGGCGAGCGCCGCCAACCTGGACGTCGTCGAGCGCCTGAAGGGCAGCGCGTCGACCGATTTCGGCGTTCCCGGCGCTCCCGCGGCCACCGAATCGAAACCGATGACCGATGCCGAGACCAAGCGAAGGATCTCACTCGTCGAGGCGTGTTGGAAGTATCTCGACCAGGTGCGGGCGAAGGCGCCCGAGGAGCTCCGCAAGGGGCCTCGTGGCGGCGGCCGGGACCGGGAAAAGATGTACGCGCACGTGCTCGAGGCCGAGCTTGGATACGCGCGGCAGATCGGAGTGCGGATCAAAGAGCCCGATCGCGGTGCGCTCCTCGCGGCGCTCCGCCATCCCGATCCCGACGCCAGGTGGCCCGCCGCCTACGCCATGCGCCGGATCGCGTGGCACGCCCTCGACCACGCGTGGGAGATGGAAGACCGCATACCCTAGTCGGTCGTGGAAGAGCAGAAGGGAGGCCTGCTGCTCGTCATGGCGCATCCCGACGATGAGACGTTCGGCGCCGGCGGCCTTGTCCTCCGCCATACGCGCGCCGGAGTTCCCACCTACCTGATCTGCGCCACCTACGGCGAGGCGGGCTGGTCAGGCAAGCCTCCGGGCGCCAAGAAGGAGGACCTGCCCGAGATCCGGGCCAGGGAGCTGGAGGAGGCGGCAGCCGCCCTCGCGTTGACCGGCGTCGAGCTGTGGGACTACCCCGACGGCGGCGTCGCGCAGTCCGACCGCAAGCAGATCACCGAGCGGATCTGGGAGCAAATCTCCAGGGTCCACCCTCGCGCCGTCGTGGGCTGGGGCCCTGACGGCGGCTATGGCCATCCGGACCACATCGCCATGGGCGCGTACACGGACGCGGCCGTCGGCGCGATGACAGAGGGAGACCGGCCGGCGCTGTACCACATCGCGGTCGACCGGCCCCTGGCGGAGTTCTACGCCGAGGCGATGCGGCTCACCGGCACCGCCAACGGGCTGCCCCTGCAGGCGCAGGACAACGTCGACGTCGTCATCGAGCTCGACGCCGACGAGGTGATGATGAAGCTGCGCGCGATGGACTGCCACCGGAGCCAGCTCGAGGACTGGCGGATCGCGCTCCGCGATCATCCCCGCCTGATGCAGCAGGGATACGGGCGCGAGCCCTACATCACGGTGTCGTCGCGAGCGACGGGCCTCACCGAGAAAGGTCTGCTGGGAGAGTTCGTGTGAGCGCGTACTCGTCGACCGTGCGGGCAATGATCGAGTACCTCGAACCGGTGATCACGTTCCTCGGCGACGCGGAGCTCAGCGCTCGCGCGTCGCGGCCCGAGGCAAGCGATTTCCAGGTCGGCAACCCGCATGAGATGCCGCTGCCGGAGATCCAGCAGGCGCTGACCCGATCGGCCGCGCCGCAGGACCAGGACTGGTTCGCCTACAAGTTCAGCGAGCCGAAAGCCGTCGCGGTGGCGGTCGAGTCGCTGCGCAGGCACGTCGGCATCGAGTTCGACCCGGCCGACGTCTCGATGACGACCGGGGCGTTCGGTGGCCTGGCCTCGACGCTGCGAGCCGTGCTCGATCCCGGCGACGAGGTCATCTATCTCTCGCCGCCCTGGGCGCGACGCCGGTGCGCGTCGATTACACGCCGCCCAGATTCGAGCTTCCAATCGAGGCGATCGAGCGCGCGATCACGGAGCGGACACGTGCCATCATCGTGAACACGCCGCACAACCCGAGCGGCCGAATCCTCAGGCCCGACGAGCTCGACCGACTGGCCGAGGTCCTCAACCGAGCGCCCAGGCCCGTCTATCTGCTGTCCGACGAGTCGTACAACCGAATCCTCTACGACGGGCGCACGCATCATTCCCCGCTGCGGTTCTATGACCGGTCGTTTCTCATCTACACATATGGCAAGACGCTCCTCGCGCCGGGCCAACGCATCGGATACATCGCGATGCCGCCTTCCATGCCCGAGCGACAGGCGCTGAGGACAGCGTTGTTCGTGGCCCAGGCG
>VBJE01000088.1:1830-12420 GCA_005879675.1 Chloroflexota bacterium | reverse complement strand
GCTTTCGGCGTTTGTGACGGCGTATCGCGCAATCTGGGAGCCGAGGCTGGACCGGATGGGCGCCGAGCTCGAGCGTCGCCGCAGGAAGAAGGATTGGAAAAGGAGAAACACAGATGGCTAACACGGTTCGACCCTGTCTGACGTTCAAGGACGGCGCCGAAGAGGCGGTCAAGTTCTACGTCTCGATCTTCCCGAACTCGAAGATCACCAACATCACGCGCGTCGAGAACGATGGCGGCCCGATCCCCAAGGGCAAGCTGCTCAACGCGACGTTCGAGCTCGACGGCATGGAGTTCGTCGCTTTCGACGGCGGAGAGTCGTTCAGCTTCACCGAAGGGATCTCGCTCCTGGTCAACTGCAAGACGCAGGAAGAGGTCGACCGCTACTGGTCGAAGCTGACCGCCGACGGCGGCGAGGAAGGTCCGTGCGGCTGGCTGAAGGATCGTTTCGGTGTCTCGTGGCAGATCGTGCCCGAGTATGAACGCGATGTTGAAGATGAAGAAGCTGGACATCGCGACATTGGAGAGGGCCTACAAGGGCGCGCCGGTAGCGTGACCGACCGTCCAAAGCTCACCCTCGAGCGCACGTTCGAGGCCACGCCAGAAGAGGTGTGGGAGCTGTGGACGACAAAGGACGGAATCGAATCGTGGTGGGGCCCGGAGGGATTCAGCGTCGCGGTGAGCGCGCTGGATCTCCGTCCGGGCGGCGAGCTGCGATATGCGATGAGCGCGGTCGGCGCGGACCAGGTCGAGTACATGAAGCAGGCGGGCATGCCGCTCACCAGCCACCATCGGGTGCGGTACACGCAAGTCGAGCCGCCCCACCGTCTCGTCTTCATGGAGCTCGCGGATTTCATTCCCGGCGTCGAGCCATATGAGGTCGAGACCGCGGTCGAGCTCGAGCAGACCGGGGGCAGCGTGCACATGGTCCTGACGTTCGAGGCGATGCACGACGAGCGGTGGACTGAGCTTGCGCGCATGGGCCGGGAGGGGGAGCTGCGCCGCCTCGCCCAGGTGCTGGCTGCGCGAGAATAGTCGGGTTCCCTCTCCCCCCGCGGGGGAGAGGACTAGGGAGAGGGGCTCAAGGAGGTCGTCATGGCCGACAGTGTTTACCGCGTCACCGAGCTGATCGGGACGAGCAGCCAGTCCTGGGAGGCGGCGGCCCGCGGCGCCGTCGAGACCGCATCCAAGAGCCTGCGCGACCTCCGCGTCGCCGAGGTGGCCGAGCAGGACATGACGATCGAGAACGGGAAGGTGACGAGCTACCGCGTCAAGCTCAAGGTCTCGTTCAAGTACCTACCGGAGGCGGCGCCGAGCAGAAAAGGCGCGACCCGGAAGGGCTAGGGCGCCGTCGCCGCCTGCAGCTGACAGCCGGCGGCCTTCATCTCCTCCATGGCCTGCAGGCCGGTGGCCTCGTTGACCGCCGCGCACAGGTTGACCAGGACGCGGACCTGGAACGCGTTCTTGCGCGCGTCGAGCGCGCTCGCCCGCACGCAGTAGTCGGTCGCGATGCCGCAAACGTCGATGTGGTCGATGCGCTGCTCCTTGAGCACGTCGAGCAGGCTGTGGCCGCGCTTGTCCAGCGCCTCGAACGCCGAATAGGCGGCAGCGTTACGGCCCTTCGTGACCACCTCCTGGATGTACTTCTCGCGCACGAGGTTCTGGATCGTGGGCACGAACGCCGCGCCGGGGGTTCCCACCATGCAGTGCGGGGGCCACGTGTTGATGAAGTCCGGCTGGTCGGAGATGTGTTCGGGCGCGCTCTCGTGGTAGTCGCGTGAGGCGACCACGAACTGGTACTCGGACTTGAAGTGGCGCACGTGTCGGGCGATCATCGCCGCGACCTGGAGCCCGCCCGGCACGCCGAGGCTGCCACCCTCGACGAAGTCCACCTGGACGTCGACCACCAGCAACGCGTTTCTCATTCCGCGACCTTACTTAACGGCTAATTAGACTGACCTTATGGCCTCCGTGATAGTAGCGGGCGCGCGCACCCCGTTTGGCGAGCTGAAGCGGCGTGGCCTGCGCACCGGCGCGGCGGCGTTGTGCGGCGGCGGCGGACAGGGCGACGCGTTGATCTTCCGCCGCCCTTAAAGAAGTGGGCGAACGCATTACCTCGCCCTACGGCTCATGGGCTTCGCCCATCACACCCACCATGCTCCTGAAGGGCACCGTCCACATGCGCAACCAGATGACGCGCTGGGATGGCGCCGATCTCTACTGGTCCGAGCTGCGGCCGTCCGAGGGCGGGCGCATCGTCGTGTGCCGGCGGGCAGCCGGCGGCACGGTCGCCGACGTCACCCCCCAGGGCTTCAACGCCCGCAGCCGTGTGCACGAGTACGGCGGCGGCCACTACGCGGTGAAGGATGGGACCGTCTTCTTCACCAACTACAAAGACCAGCGGCTCTACCGGCAGGACGCGGGCGGCGAGCCCCGTGCCATCACTCCCGAGGCCGACATCCGCCACGCCGATATGCTCGTCGACAAGAAGCGCGGCCGCGTGATCGCGGTCCGCGAGGACCACACGACGGGCGCCCACGAACCCGTCAACACCATCGTCTCGGTCGACGCCGAGGGCCGCGGTGAAGCCATCACCCTCGCGTCCGGCAACGACTTCTACTCCTCGCCCAGGCTGAGCCCTGACGGCGGCCGCATCGCCTGGCAGACGTGGAACCACCCTCACATGCCGTGGGACGCGAGCGAGATCTGGATCGGCGAGCTCGACAGCGAAGGCAGGGTGAGCTCGCGGCGCAAGGTGGCCGGCGGTCGGAACGAGTCGGTGCTGCAGCCCGAATGGTCGCCCTCGGGCGAGCTGTATTTCGTCTCTGATCGCAACGACTGGTGGAACCTCTACCGCGCGCGGGGTGAGGGCGACGAACCTGTATGCCGTCGCGCCGCCGAGTTCGGCGCGCCGCAATGGGTGTTCGGCCAGCGTTTCTACGACTTCAACGGCTCCGATGAGATCGTGTGCGTGTTCTCGGAGACAGGAGGAAGCAAGCTCGGCCGCCTCGACCTGAACACAGGCGACCTGCAGCAGATCGAGCTGCTCTACACGACCCTCGCCAATGTCCAGGTCGCGCACGGCAAAGCGGTGATGTTCGCAAGCTCGGCAACCCTGGCGGAGCGTGTGCTGGTCGTGGACCTCGCGACCCTCGCCCAAGAGGTGGTGAAGGTCGCGAACGCAGCCCACATCGAGTCGGGTTACTTCAGCGTCCCGCGGCCCATCGAATATCCGACGGAGAACGGCAAGACCGCGCACGCGTTCTACTACCCGCCACGGAACCAGGACCACGACGCGCCGGCGGGCGAAAAGCCGCCGCTGGTCGTGCACTGCCACGGCGGGCCGACTGGATCCGGCGGGCCCACCTACCCCTTCGAGTATCAGTACTGGACGAGCCGCGGGTTTGCGCTCGTCGACGTGAACTACGGCGGCTCCTCAGGTCACGGGCGCTCATACCGGCAGCGGCTCAACGGCAACTGGGGCGTGGTCGACGTCGACGACTGCATCAACGCGGCGCGTCACCTCGTCGGGCAGGGACTCGCCGACTCAGAGCGCGTGTCGATCACCGGAGGCTCGGCGGGCGGCTTCACAGTGCTGCTCTCATTGACCAAGCGCGATTTCTACAACGCGGGCGCGAGCCACTACGGGATCGGTGACCTCGAGCTGTTCATCAAGGAGACGCACAAGTTCGAGGCCCACTACTGCGACACCCTGCTCGGCCCCTATCCCGAACGTCGCGACGTCTACCTCGACCGTTCCGCGATCTACTTCGCCGACCGGCTCAGCTGCCCGGTCGTCTTGTTCCAGGGCCTCGAGGACAAGGTCGTCCCCCCGAGCCAGGCGGAGACGTTCGTCGCGGTGTGCAAGGAGAAGAAGCTGCCATATGCGTACGTGCCCTTCGAGGGCGAGCAGCACGGCTTCCGCAAGGACACGACGATCCGCCGAGCGATGGAGGGAGAGCTCTTCTTTCTGTCTCAGGTCTTCGGCTTCAGGGCGGCGGACGACATCGAGCCGCTGGAGATTGAGAATTTTGAACCGCGTCGTGGTGTCGGCGAGAGGATTTGAACCTCCACGCCCTTTCGGGCACCAGCTCCTAAGGCTGGCGCGTCTGCCATTCCGCCACGCCGACGCATTGCAACGATAGGCCCATTCGTTGCTTTGTCGCCGAAAGTTCGTTCGGAACCGATGCCCGAACAGGGCGCCGTGGCCTAAAGTTCAGGTTTCGTGGGACAAGAAGCCCCGCACACCAACGGCTCGCGGCCGAAGTCTGAGAACGGCAATGGCAACGGCCACCGCAAAGTCGGCGGGTACCGCCTGCTCCGCGAGCTCGACACCGACAGCCTGGGTTCCGTCTACGAGGCGGAGCACCCGCGGCTTCACCGCCGCGTGGCGCTGCGCACGATCGGCACCGGCGTCGCGCGCGAGGTCAGCTTCTCGCGGCGGTTCCTGCTGGAGCTGCGTTCCTACACCGCGCTCGAGCACGAGGCGATCCCCAAGCTCTACGAGCTCGCGTACGACGGCGACTCGCCCTACCTCGTCACCGAGCTGGTCGCAGGCAGCACGTTCGACAGCATGCTGGGCGACGGACAGCGCTACGAGCCGCTCGGCATCGTCGACCTCCTGCGCCCGATCGCGAGCGCCCTCGACTACGCGCACTCACGCGCGACCGTCCACCGGGACATCAAGCCGGCCAACATCCTCCTTGCGGACGATGGCCGGACGCTGCTGACCGGCTTCGGCCTCGGCACCGTGGCGTCGTTCAACACAGGACCGGGCGCTACCGGCGCGGTCGCACCCGACTACGTGGCGCCCGAGCGCCTCGTAGGTCACGAGGTCGACGGCCGTGCTGACGTCTATTCGCTCGCCGCGGTCATCTTCGAGGCCACGAGCGGCCGGCGCCCCTTCTCTTCGAAGAGCTGGATCGAGACGCTGAGCCGCAGGCTCTACGAGCCGCCGCCCAACGTGCGGGACGCAGCGCCTGACCTGTCGCTCGCGTTCGCGGCCGTCCTCCAGCAGGCGATGGACCGCGACCCGGCGCACCGGCCGGCGACGGCGGGCGAGCTGCTGGACAGGCTCGAGGCGGCGATCACCTCGCCGAACGGCGCCGTGGCGGCCAACGGCTCCGCACCCAAGCGCGCTCGCCGGGCGCTGCGGAGATTGCTCCGCCGCTAACGCGCGGTCATGCGGCCGTCGACCATCATCACCGAGCTGCAGGTGAACAGCCGGTCAACGACAAAACCAGGGTTGACGTTCGACGGGTTCTGACCGATCACCGCGGCGATCTGATCGACGACCTGCTGCGCCGGCACGTTCATGCCGAAGATCGTCCCGCCCGTGGGCATGATGACGAGGGCGCCGTTCTGCGCGGTCAGCACCGCCGACCCGCTCCACGAGAAGCCGTTGTAAATGCCCTTGGCGCTGATGATCGCGCCCGCGATCGTGTTCTCGCTGATCGTCAGGCTCAGGTTCGAGATGCCGGATGCCTGGCCCGACTGCTGCACAGCGGTGACCAGGTCCCGCGCGGTGTAGCCGTGGTGCACGGCACCGAACTGGATGACCTCCGCGCTCTTGCACTCCTCGACCGAGGCGATGGCGATGAACGGCTCCTCGCCGTTGGCGCCGAGCCCGCTGACGCCGTCGACATAGATCGTGTAGATGCCAGGTGGCGCGTTGTTGACCGTGACGACGATCGGTGACTTGCCCGTGCCGAAGTACTGCTTTCCGTCCGGAGTCTTGATGGTCAGCTTCATCGCGCTCCCCGGGTAGCCCAGCGACGCTTTGACGGCGCTACCGCCGGCGTAGCTGTAGGTGTAGGTCTGCTGCTCGGCGTTGTGAAGCGGCGCGCCGATGAAGTCCTGCTCGGTGCCCGGCGTCGTCCCGACCTGCACGGCGTTCGAGGCCTCGAGCGCCGGACCGAACGGGTCATTGGGGTCGGGGACGATCGGACCGGGATCGCTGATGGTGCCGTCGGGCGAGACGGTGACCTGCCGCGGCGACTTGAAGGTCTTGTGGTCTTTGCTGGAAGTCACGGTGAGCTCCCCGTCGAAGAGCTTGACGATCATCGTCCCGTCGCTCTTGGTGTAGACCTCGAACTTGGTCCCGCGCACGCTCGCCGTCGCCGACTTGCCATGGACTTCGAACGTTGCACCCGACACGAGGTGCTGCACGTTCGTGAACGTGCGCCCGACCTGCTGGGTGAGGGATACATCGTTCAGGTTGCCGTTCTTGGTGAAGTGCGCGGAGTCGAGCGTGATCGTCGAGTCGCTCGCCAGCCGGGTGATGGTGCCGTCGGGGAGCGTGATCGCCGCCCGGCCCTTGGCGTCGGTCTGCACCGTGTCTTTCGCCTGGACCACGGTGCCGGTGGTGGCCGCCGTGAAGGTGCTCCCGCCGTTGCGGGCGATCGAGGCCGCGGGCTGGTAAACCGTGAGCGCCGCAGCCGCGTTGACCTGCGCCTGGGCGGCGATGTTGAGCCAGACGATGCCGGCCGCGATGAGGACGATGACGAGGAACAGCGCGATCAGGATCCGGCGCCCGCCACGCCTTCGGGGCGGGGCTTTGACGGCTACGTTTGCCATGTTGCGCGGGAAAGATAGCTCATGGAACGGCGATTAGCGGCGGCCCAACAACCGATTTACCGGTGGCCCTCGACGACCATCATGTTGTCGCCGCCGGCGGTGGCGCAGGAGTACACGCGGTCGACGGTGAAGTCCTGGGGGATGGTGCTGATCGACTGCGCCCCGGCCTGGCCGAGGTACTTGAGGACCTGGGTGGTGACGTTCACCCCGCGCACGCTGACCTGGGTGATGACCGCCCCCAGGTTGGGCGTGGCGGCGTAGAAGACGACCGTCCAGGAGATGGGCGTGCCGCCGAGGTTGGAGTAGTAGTAGAGGCGCGCCGAGGTGGGCGAGGTGCCCTGGACCTGCAGGGTGACGCCCTCGGCGCCAGCGTCGGCCAGTCCCTTCTGGATCTCGGAGTTGCTCAGGGTCTGGCGAACGATCTTTCCGGTGTCGGAGCTGCCTGACGAGGACGCGACGCACGGCGCGTTGGTCGCGAACGCGACCACGAAAGCCTCGGCCGGAGAGACGTTGATCGCGTGCACGACCGCGCGGTAGTGACCCGCGGTTCCGTCGACGTGGCCCACGACCGGCGAGGCGCCGTTGCGCGAGGCGTGCTCGACGCCGTCAGGAGTGAACACCGACAGGGTCATGAAGCTCCCGGGGTAGCAGAGGGCGACGCTGACCGTCCCTCCGGGCGAGTCGTAGCCGAACTCCGCGGTCTGCCCGGTCGCGATGGGATCGCCGGTGGACGTCTGCAGCGTCCCGGCCGTCGTCCCGGACGAAACCGCCTTCGCGCACTGGGCCGTGAGCGCGTAGGGGTCCTGCGGGTCGCGCTGAATCGGGCGCACGGCGGACAGCGTGCCGTTGGCGTCGGCGTCGACCTCCTGGCCGGCGTTCACGTTCACCGTCTTCTTGCCGCTCACGCTGACCGTGCCGTCGAAGACCTTGATCAGGTTCGTGTTGTTGGCGCGCACGAGCAGCTCGAACTGGGTGCCGCGCACCTCGGCGCTCACGGAGTGTCCCCCGACCTTGAAGTTGGCGCCGCTCGCGAGGTGCTGCACGTTGATCAAGGTCCGGCCCACCTTCTGGACCACGTCCGCCGTCTGCAGCTGTCCGTTCTTCTGGAGCTGCACGTTCGTGATCTGCACCGTCGTCTCCGGCGACATGCGGACGTAGGAGCCGTCGGGAAACTGGATCGCGGCGTGGCCCTTCGCCTTGGTGGCGACCTCGTCACTGGCGTTGAGCGCCTGACCCGGGTTGCCAGGGGTGTTGTTCACGGTCACCGGCTGGTTGAAGACGATCAGCGTCGCGGGCGCGGTGACCGCCGCCGAAGCCTGGACGACGAAGAAAAAGTAGCTGCTGCCCAGCAGGAGCACGGTCACGAGCAGCAGCACGCCTCCGCAGCCGAGACAGCTGCAGCCGCAGCCCCGGCCGAAGCAACCGCGGGAGCGGGCCGGCGCGGAGGGACCCGCCGCCTGCTGTGCGACGACTGGACCGGCGGGCGGCTGGATCGCCATCGCCGGGGAAGGTTAGCTGGAAGGTATCCGCAAATCGACGACTAAGCGCGCCGGGTCGGTCAGCGTGAAGACGCGCATACAGGCGGGGCGGCTGAGCCCCAGGCCCCAGGAGACGTAGCCCTCGAAGTCCTGGGTCTGGCGTGCCTCCTTGAGGACCTGAAACTCAGGGTGGATCAGGTCCATCGAGCCGGTGAAGGTGGTCGCGCCGGTCGCGGAATGGACCGTGACCAGGACGCCCGCCGTGCCGCTGAGCGTCACGGTCTGGCCGCTGGCGCCGAGGGGGAACACGGGCTTCGCCTGTCTCTTGACCGTGTAGCTCGGGATGACGGGATCGAACTGGAGGACGAAGCGGTCGTAGCCGCCCTGCTCGCCGGCGCGTGCGGTGATCGTGTTGGCGACCCCGGTCTTGCCGCCGGCGGCGTCGGCGCAGGCGAAATCGGGAAGGTTCGTGCCTGGGGGGGTCGGCGGGGTCACGGGCGGCGCGGAGATGCGCGGGCCGGAGGCGTTGGCCGCGCCCGTGCCACCGGGGGTGACCGCCGCCGAGGGCATCAGGGTGGGCCCACAGGCGCTCAGGATCGAGATCAGGACCAGGCCCAGCGTCAGTCGCACCGGCCAATGGTATGGTCGTGCCCCCTCCCCAGAGCGCCGAGGTGGCGGAATAGGCAGACGCGTCGGTCTCAAAAACCGATGTCCGCAAGGACGTGCGGGTTCGACTCCCGCTCTCGGCACCACGCCGGGTTCAAACGATCGGGCGCGCCTGGAGGGTTACGGCGAAGGGACGATCCCCGGTATCACGTAGGCCTCGATCATCGCCACGACGCCGACCGCGGCGGTGAGGATCAGGCTGTAGCGGATCACGCGCCGGAAGATGTCGCCCTCGGCACCGACGCGGTTCACGCCGGCTGCTCCGACTGAGAGGTTCTGCGGGCTGATCATCTTGCCCATCACGCCGCCGGACGAGTTCGTGGCGGCGGTGAGGATCGGGCTCACGTTGCCCAGCTGCTGCGCCGTCTGCGCCTGCAGCGGCCCGAACAGCGTGTTCGACGACGTGTCGCTTCCGGTGAGGAACACGCCGAGCCAGCCCAGGAACGCGGCCACGAACGGGAAGATGTACCCCGTCTTGGAGAAAGCGATCGCAAGGCTTGAAGTCATGCCCGAGTAGTTCATCAAGTACGCGATGCCGAGAATGAAGGCGATCGTCACGATTGGCAAGCCGAGCTGCCTCAGGGTGCGCCCATAGACGGCAAAGAAGTTGACGCGACGTCCCATCAAGGTCATGAACAGGTAAGCCACGATCCCTGCGAACAGAACCAGCGTGCCCGCGGCCGCGAGGAAATCCCAGTTGAACGGATTGTTGTAAGCCGCCTCTTTCTTCACGATCGGCGGCTCGTTGAACACGACGGACGTCGGTACACCTTTGGCATTCACCTGGTAGGTGCCCGGCCAGAAAAAGCTCCAGTAAGGAAACTTGAATGCCTGGCGGTCCTTGGCCGGATCGGGTCCGATCCAGGGCTGCGGGCACAGCTTGAACGCCACGTTGCCGCACTTGAAGTCGGCGGTGACATTGGCCGGCGCGGCCAGAGAGGTCTTGACATCGCCGACCGGATGACCGGACCACCAGGGCAGGTTGCCCATCTGGCCGATCAGGATCACGAGCACCAGGATGATGTACATGGAAAAGGCCTGGACGATCCGGCCAGGGGGGTCCACCACATCGAGAGTGGTGGCGTTCGCCGCGACCGCCTGCCCCGGCAGGTCGGACGCACCCATCGCGCGGCGCGATGCCGGCGCCGCGGGCGCTGCAGCGGCCTCATGGGCGAACTGCCAGACCTCTCGTGGACGCCAGAAACGAAGTAGCGCCGCCAGGCAGGCCATGGAGACGAGGGCGGCGATGATGTCGGTCAGCTCGGGGCCGACGAAGTTCGAGACCAGGAACTGCACGATCGCGAACGAGACGCCGGTCACCAGCACGGCCGGCAGGATCTCCGTCATCCGCCTCCAACCCGCCATCACGACGATCAGGTAGGCAGGGATGAGGATCGAGAAGAGCGGCAGCTGACGGCCGACCATCGCCGACAGCGCGAGCGTCGTGGCTGTCGGGTCGCTTTGTCCGAGGACCGGCGCCACCAGGCGACCGAGCGTGACTACCGGAATGCCGATCGATCCGAACGCCACCGGAGCGGTGTTGGCGAGGAGCGCCAGGACGGCTGCGGTCACCGGCTCGAAGCCGAGGCTGGCGAGGATCGACGCGGAGATGGCAACCGGCGCGCCGAACCCTGCGATGCCCTCGATCAGCGCGCCAAAGCTGAAGGCGACGAGGAGGGCCTGGATTCGGCGGTCCGTGGTGAGCCGGGCAAGAGCGCGCTTGATGACGTCGAAGTCGCCACTCGCCACCGTCAGGTTGTGGAAGAAGACGGCGTTGAGCACGATCCAGCTGATCGGCCACAGCCCGAAGGCCATGCCCTCGGTGGCGGCGCCGACCGTGACCCCGAACGGCATGCCCCAGATGACCCAGC
>VBJE01000088.1:0-1820 GCA_005879675.1 Chloroflexota bacterium | reverse complement strand
CGCAGGATCGCAAGCAGGACAAAAAGGACGTAGAGCGGCAGGCCGGCGACCAGAGCCGAGAGAAAGATGCTGTCCAGCACAGGCTGGTAGGTCTGGTGGAATACCAGAAAGACCCCCATCGCGCCAAGCTCCCCCCTTAAGGACGCGTTCCGAAGCCGAGGTTAATTCAACGCGAACGCGTCGCCGTTTGCAACTCGGCTACCAGCTTCCGCCGCCGCCGCCGCCTCCACCACCGCCCGACCCGCCGCCGCCTCCGAAGCCGCTCGAGCTGCCGGAGCTCGGCGGCGACGACGCGATCGCGCTCGACAGGCTCGAGTTCATGGACTCGAGGCTGCTCGACAGCAGCGCGGCCTGGAACGGCGCATTGCCGACGTACCAGTTGTTGGTCGCGCTGGTGTCGATGCCTTCGAACGCCTTCGCCCAGCGCGTGACGCAGCCGAACACGATCGCGTACGGGAGGAGCTGGGTGAAGATCTCCGCCTTCTCCGCAAACTGCTGGCGGTACTTCTCCGCAGTATTCATGTAGAGACGAAAGCCCAGCGTCTTCTGCATGACCTCGCGGCCGGCGGCGGTCCGGCTTGCCATGGCCCGATGGGCGGCCATCAGCACGAACGCGACCAGGATCACGGCCACGCCGAGGAGGCCACCGCCAAATGTGACGCCGGCCACATATGTCAGTCCGGCGCCTACCAGGCCGATGACGACGGCAATACCGACTGTGCCGATCCTCACCAGGTCGGGCCGTGCCTGGAAGAACTTGTGGTCCATAGCGTCGGCGTAGATGTCCCTTTCGGCGGACCTGAGGCTGTCCTGAAACTTGCCTTTGAGCTCGGAAACCTTGACCTCCTGCCTGCCGTTCGCGAAAAGCCCGTAGAAGAGGGTCCGTTCATAAGGAAGGAGGCCGGGCACCTCTCCCTGCTTGCGCGTCAAGAGCCAGTCGTGCTTGCCAGGCACCTCCCTGATCGTCAGAAAGCCGCGAACGCCCAGGTCGACGATCGTCGCGGTGACGTCCTTGGTGTCCGCCGACTCGTCGAGGATCAAACCCACCTGCGCGGGTTTGAGCTTCTGCGGCGGCTCGAACTCGACCACCACCGGCTCGTGCTTGAAGACGGGCTCGAGCCGCTCGGCGGCATCGCTGGGCGCCAGGTAGTAGCGCGTGAGGTAGGCGCGGTCGCGGCCATGGAGCAGCCAGAACCGGAGGATGAGCCCGAGCCCGGACAGCAGCAGCAGGAGGCTCAGGCCGACGGTCAGGGGGGTGATCTCGAACGCGTCCCGCGGGAACTGCCGCATGCGGGACTCAAGCAACGGCGGCGGCACGTTGACCGCACCCTTGTTGAGCGCGGTCACGATCGACAGCTGCTCGCCTGAGCCGAGCTGCCGGGTCGACCCGTACTGGAGCGCGCTCGGGTTGCCCGAGATCGCGCAAGGTTCACGCGAACCGGTCCGTCCCTCGAAGCAGGTCGCCTTCTGGAAGGCGCCCGCCGGGTGGAACACCGTCGCGCTGACCGTCTGCTTCGGCACCGGCCACAGCGCGCCGTCGACGTTCCAGAAGAGCTCGTCGCGGTCGGCGAATGCGTTCATCGCGGCGCCCCTCACGAGCACGTTCGGATCGCCGATCTTGATGACCTCGTTGTCGCTTTCGATCGATGTCGTGTACGGGATCGGGCGGGCGCCGTCGGTCACCGAGCCGACGCTCATCTCGTAGTAGCGGTCGTGGGTGTCGTCGTACCGGTAGCGGAGCGGGATCGTGCGGAAGATCCCGTGCTTCTCCAGCGAGCCGAAGTCGACGTTGATGGTCTCCGTGATGGTCAGGGCCGAAT
>VBJE01000352.1 GCA_005879675.1 Chloroflexota bacterium | reverse complement strand
TAACGGCCCCCGACCATGCCCGCGGACACCGCGATCAGAAGCACGTGGCGGCCGTCATACAGCATGGTCCCCTGGTTCGAGGGCGAGGTTGCCGGGGTCAGCTGCCTCCAGTCAGAGCCATTCCATGACCACGTCTGGGCCCTGACGTTCGTCATGTCTTCGGTCGTCGACCGCGTAAAGCCGTAGGCGAGCACCGTCCTGGTGATGGGGTCGAACAGCATCGTCGATGGACGATCGAAGCCAAATGACGGCTCGTGCGCGGGGTGTTTCTCCTGCCAGGCCGAACCATTCCAGGTCCACGTGTCAGTCACTGGCGCCTCGCCCGGCTTGCCGGAGGTGCCGACCCGGCCGGTCCCACCGAACAGGACCACATTGTGCTGCGCCTCGTCGTACGCCATGAGCCCGTCGTGTCGAGGCGACGGGCTGGTAGTCGAGTGGTGCTGAGTCCAGTACTTGCCGTCAAACGTCCAGGTGTCATTGAGCGGTCCGACCCCGCCGAACAGGACCATCACCCCGTGCGCGGCGTCGTACGCCGCCGATGCGCCGGCACGAGCTGTCGGAGGCGTGGTCGAGCCGGAGGGGACCGGCGTCGAGCGCAGCACGTGGGAGCCGATGACGAGCGTCGCGATGAGCGCCACGGCGAGCACCACCGCGACGAGCGCGAGGAGCGCAGGCTGGCCCGCACGCGGGCGCGGCGCGGCGACGGCGGCGCGGACAGACAGGGCGCGCAGGCCTGGCGGCACCGGCGTCGCTGCGAACTCTTCGTCGAACGCCGCGTTGACGCGTCCGCGGGTGGGGTCGCTCATCACTTCACCTCGACCATGCCCAGGCGCAACCTCGTCACGGCTCGATGCACGCGCGACTTGGCCGCCTGCGGCGAGATTCTCAGAACCTTCGCGACCTCGTTCAGCGGGAGGTCGAGATAGAAGAAAAGGAAGATGACCGCGCGGTCGGTCGCGGGCAGCCTCGACAGCTCGCGCCCCAAATCGAGCCGTTCGTCCTCCTGTTCATGGAGACCCTGCTCGCGGCTCACGATCGATTCCACCCGGACAACCGACCACCAGCGCGTCCGGCGCATGCTCCGGCACTGGTTGGCGACGATGGCGAAAAACCACTGGCGGACCGCGGTCTCGTCGCGCAGGCGCCCCAGGCTTCGCCACGCCTTGACGGTCGCCTCCTGCACCGCGTCCTGGGCTTCGTTCGGGTCGCGGAGGACGACCACCGCGAGCTTGAAGGCGGGCTCGATCAAGGGCCCGACGAGGGCATCGAAAGCCGGCTCATCGCCCTCCCTCGCGGCCTGGATCAGGCCGGCATCCACGACCGACGCTGTGCTCACCACCATCCTGTATGACGCCAAAGACGGTTCAAAGGTTCCGCCGTCGCATAATCGCCGCATGGCCACAGCGCTGTCACTCACCCACCTCGGCTCGCTGATGCGGGGGGTGCGGAGCGTGGACGAGGTCGGCGCCGACGAGCGGGCAGCGTCGCTGGCCAAGCGCTCGATCAAGAAGTCTTCCAAGCTGTGGGCGCTGGATCTCGCCGTGCGGTGCATGGACCTGACCACGCTCGAGGGCGCCGACACGCCGGGCAAGGTCGCGGCGATGTGCGCCAAGGCGGTCCGCCCGAAGCCAGGCGACCCGACGATCCCCTCGGTGGCGGCGGTGTGCGTCTACCCGCTGCGCATCCCCGACTGCGTCGGTCGCGACCGCGTTTCCGTCCGGCCAGAGCTTCACGTCGATCAAGGTCGCCGAGACGGAAGAGGCCGTGCGGGCGGGGGCGCAGGAGATCGACATGGTGATCGACCGCGGGGCCTTCCTTTCGGGCGACTACCAGCGCGTGTACGACGAGATCGTCGCCGTCAAGGAGGCCTGCGGCGACGCGCATCTGAAGGTCATCCTCGAGACGGGCGAGCTGGGCAACTACGACGCGGTGCGCCGGGCGAGCATCCTCGCCATGGCCGCCGGCGCGGACTTCATCAAGACCTCGACCGGCAAGGTGCAGCCCGCGGCCACGCTTCCGGTCGCGCTGGTGATGATGGAGTCGATCCGCGACTTCGTCCGCGAGACCGGCCGGCCCGTCGGCTTCAAGGCCGCGGGCGGAATCCGCACCGCGAAGCAGGCGATCTCCTACCTCGTGATCACCTACGAGACGCTCGGGCCGGAGTGGATGACGCCCGACCGCCTCCGCCTGGGCGCCTCCACGCTCCTCAACGACGTGCTGATGCAGATCGACAAGGAGCGCAGCGGCGCCTATCAGTCCGCGGACTACTTCACGGTCGACTGATGGCGATCACCAAGAAGCAATCCACCGAGCTGGTGAGGCAGGTCTTCGAGTACGCGCCGGCGCCCGAGGCGGTCGACCACGTCAAGATCCAGCCCCGGTACGGCCTGTTCATCGGCGGGCGGATGGTCGACCCGCACAGCAAGAAGCGGTTCCCGACCATCAACCCGGCGACGGAGAAGACGCTCTCCGAGGTCGCGGAGGCAGACGAGGTCGACGTCGACCGCGCGGTCAAAGCCGCGAGCAAGGCCTTCGAATCCTGGGCCCGTCTGCCGGCGTCGCGGCGCGCTCGCTACCTGTACCGCGTCTCGCGTCTCCTCCAGGAACGCTCACGCGAGCTGGCGGTGGTCGAGACGATGGACGGCGGCAAGCCGATCAAGGAGTCGCGCGACGTGGACATCCCGCTCAGCGCCGCCCACTTCTTCTACTACGCGGGCTGGGCGGACAAGCTGGAGTGGGCCTTTCCGAACCGCAAGCCCAGGCCTCTTGGCGTCGCGGGCCAGGTCATCCCCTGGAACTTTCCGCTTCTCATGCTGGCCTGGAAGATCGCGCCCGCCCTGGCCGCCGGCAACACCGTCGTCCTCAAGCCGGCCGAGACGACGCCCCTGTCGGCGATGGTCTTCGCCGAGATCTGCATGCAGGCGGAGCTGCCGCCGGGCGTGGTCAACATCGTCACCGGAGCAGGCAAGACCGGATCGCTCGTGGTCACGCACCCCGACGTGAAGAAGGTCGCGTTCACCGGCTCGACCGAGGTCGGCAAGCTCATCCAGCGGGCGATCGCCGGCACCGGCAAGCGGCTGACGCTCGAGCTCGGCGGCAAGGCGGCCAACATCGTCTTCGAGGACGCGCC
This sequence comes from Chloroflexota bacterium, assembly GCA_005879675.1. Classification (GTDB taxonomy): domain Bacteria; phylum Chloroflexota; class Dormibacteria; order Dormibacterales; family Dormibacteraceae; genus 40CM-4-65-16. The sequence goes on along the minus strand of VBJE01000352.1, from coordinate 412 downwards.
GCTGGACCAGGCGGTCGAGGGCATCGTCAACGGCATCTACTTCAACCAGGGCCACGTGTGCTGCGCGGGCAGCCGGCTGCTGGTGCAGGAGTCGATAGCCGAGCCCCTTCTCGAGAAACTCAAGCGCCGGCTCTCCACGCTCCGCCTGGGCGACCCCCTCGACAAGAACACCGACATCGGCGCAATCAACTCCCGGGCACAGCTCGAGAAGATCCGGGGCCTGGTCGAGTCGGGAATCGAGGAGGGCGCCGAGCTCTACCAGCCGGAGTGCGTGCTGCCCGAGCGCGGCTTCTGGTTTCCGCCCTCCCTCTTCACGAACGTATCGCAGTCATACCGGATCGCACGCGAGGAGATCTTCGGCCCGGTGCTTTCCGTGCTCACGTTCCGAACCCCGAACGAGGCGGTTGAGAAG
>VBJE01000351.1 GCA_005879675.1 Chloroflexota bacterium | reverse complement strand
CCGTGGGCGCGGACCGGCGCCTGGTGGATCGACCTGGTCGCGATGGCTCCGAGCGTGGCGATGCAGGGAGGGCCGTCGCCGGCGGACTTTCTCGGGAGGCTCGACATGAGCGAGGTCGCCGGGGAGGCGCTCGACGCCGTCGTCTGCACACTCGCCGGCTACTTCGCCGTCCGGGCGCTCGAGCCGCCGCCGTCCGGGATCCCCACCGTCCGCGCGTTCCAGGCCGCCCAGGGCCGGGTCGCGATCGCATGGTTGCGCGAACTGACCGGCTGGGATTAACTTCTGGGAAACGTCCGCTGGGTTAAGGGGCACAAGGGGGATTTCATGAAGCCGTTGCGAAAAGCCGTCTGGATCTCGGCGCTGGTGAGCGCCCTCGCCCTCATCACGTCGAGCACCGCCGTGGCCGGCGTGACGACGCCGGTGAGGGCTTCCGCACTTGCGTCGCCGCTCGCCGCCTGCGCCTCGCGGGACGCGGCGCAGATCGCGGTCACTGGAGGCCGCAACTTCCTGAACGCCGAGGTCGAGCCGACCCTCGGGGTCTTCGGCGACCACCTGATCGGCCAGTGGCATGAAGACCGCTGGTCGAACGGAGGCGGCCACGGCATCGGGGTCGGCGTCTCATCGAACGGAGGGGTGAACTGGACGAACTCGACGATGCCATGGGACGCCTGCGCGCCAGGCACGCCGGCATCGCTCGCCGGTTATCTGAGGAACTCGGACCCATGGGTTTCGTTCGGGCCGGACGGGACCGCTTACGCGTCAGGCCTGGCGTTCAACCTCGGTTTCCCCAACTGGGCGAATACCGTCGCGGCCGCGACGTCGAGAGATTTCGGCGCCACGTGGCAGAACGTCCAGCCGATCCCTGGCTCTTCCTTCACACAGTTCGCCCAGAGCACGGACAAGAACTCGACCACCGCCGACCCGCGAACTGCCGGCACCGCGTACACGGTCTGGGACACGTTGATCGAACCCACCGACCACCCCGACGACAACCCGCGCACGTCGTCTTACACAGGACCGGCCTACTTCTCGAAGACGACCGACTACGGCGTCCACTGGAGCCAGGCCAAGGTCATCATCGACACCAAGGTCCGGCAGCAGACGATCAACAACATAATCCTCGTCGACCCACGGAATGGGACGCTGTACGACTTCACCAACCTCATCGTTTCGCCGAACACTCCCCGCCAGGGCACGCGCAGCAATGAGTTGCTCGCTTTCGTCAAGTCGACCAACGGCGGCGACACCTGGACCGAACCTCAGGTCGTTGCGCCGTTGAACCAGCTCGGGGTCATCGACCCCAACACCGGCGAGCGCCTACGCACCGGCGACGTACTGTTTTCGGTCGCCATCGGCGGCGACGGCAACCTGTACGCAACGTGGCAAGCTTCGACGAGCTACCAGAAGCAGCTGAAGCAGAGCCTCGGCAACTGGGACGACCAGATCGTGTTCGCGGCATCTACCGACGGCGGCCAGACGTGGAGCGGACCGACCGTCATCCACACCGCATCGGGTCTCCCGACCTTCACGCCGACCGTGGCCGTGAACAACGGCACGATCGCGGTGACGTATTACGACAACCGCAACCTCACACCAAACCAGACGGCCAACCTTCCGACCGACTATTGGGTTGAGTATTCGACCAACGGCGGAGTCTCGTTCAGCAACGAGCAGCGCATCACCCAGACGCCCTTCGACGCGAGGACCGCGCCGGTCGCGCGGGGCTTCTTCCTCGGTGACTACGAAGGCCTGCAGCCGATGGGAAGCGGCTTCGGCGTCCTGTTCGTGAAGACGAACTGCAACGCCAACGATGCCGCCGGGCAGGACTTCCCGACCGGTGGCGCTTGCGCGCCCGCGAGCAGCACCTCGACCACGACGTCAAACACCAACCCGACTGACGCCTTCTTCGCCAAGGCATCGCCGTAGGCAAACGGGGGCGGGCGCGTGCGCCCGCCCTTTCTTTCTCTACTTGATGACCGGGATCGGCTTCTCCGGTTCCGGTGGCTCGACGATGTCGAGGCCGGTGGCCTGGCTGATCCAGTACTGGACCTCGCTCCTCGTCGGCGCGCCGGCCAGCCCTATCGCCTCGAGCAGCGTCGCATGCAGCTTGCCGGCCTCTTGCGCGCGCAGGTCTGGCATCGAGTTGATGCCGAGCCTTCGCATCAATGGGATCCAGCGCTCCATCCCTGACACCTCGAGGAGACTGCATTGGTGCACGAACTCGAGGAGCCGCTCAGGTGTGATGCCGGTCTTCTTCCCCAACCGTCTGCGGTCGATGTCGAGCGACGTGCGGTGGAGGAGCTGGTTGGTGTGACGGATGCCGACCGCGCGCAGGCGCCTCACGTCCTCGCCGGAGATTCCGATGAGGTACTCGAGCGTGCGATACACGGGTCAAGGATAGGGCTCGGGTATAATTCGCCGAACCCGCCCCATTCAATGGAGTAAACACACCCTGAAGGAGACTCCGCTGCAGACCCGAGAAGAGATTTCCGGGGAGCACTCTGGCCTACCAGGGGACCCCACGAATTCACGGCGAAGCCTCGGAATTCGTGGGGATTTCGAGATCGGGATCGGCCGGTGGGCCCGCCGCGCGTATGGGTTCGACGAGGTCGCCCTCGTGCCCGGCGGCGTGACGCTCAATCCCGACGAAGTAGAGATCACATTCTCGATGGGCGATGGCTTCTCCTTGCCGCTGCCCTTCTGGGGCTCGGCCATGGATGGCGTCGTCGACGTCGACTTCGCGATCGCGATGGGCAAGCTCGGCGGGATCGCGGTCCTCAACCTCGACGGCGTGCACACGCGATACGAGGACTCCGCGCCGGTGATCCGCAAGATCGCCGAGGCGGACAAGGCCACCGTCAACGCGGTGCTGAAGGAGGCCTACAGGGAGCCGGTCAAGCCAAAGCTCGTCGCCGAGCGCATCAAGGCCATCAAGGACGCGGGTGTCCCCTGCGCGGTGTCGACGGTGCCCGCGCGCGCCGAGGAGCGAGCCGAGATCGTCCAGAAGGCCGGCGCCGATGTGTACCTCGTCCAGGGGACGGTGCTGACGGCGCGGCATTCATCCCGCTCCTATCACCAGCTGTCCTTCGAAGACCTGGTGCGCGCGTGCCACATCCCGGTCGTCGTCGGCAACTGCGTCCAGTACGACACCGCGTTGGAGCTGATGGAGACCGGCATCGCCGGCATCCTCGTCGGCGTCGGTCCCGGCGCCGCCTGCACCACCCGCGGCGTGCTCGGCGTCGGCGTGCCGCAGGTGACGGCGACGGCGGACGTCGCCGCCGCGCGGGACGAGCACATGCGGCGCGGAGGGATGCGGGTCGCGGTGATCACCGACGGCGGCATGCGCATCGGCGCCGACGTCTGCAAGGCATTCGCCGCCGGCGCCGACGCGGTCATGATCGGCACGCCGCTCGCCGGCGCCGAGGAATCGTCGTCGAGGGGCTTCAACTGGGGGATGGCGACGCCGGACCCAAACCTTCCGCGTGGCACCCGGATCCACGTCA
>VBJE01000087.1 GCA_005879675.1 Chloroflexota bacterium | reverse complement strand
CGCTCCCCGGCGATGACCTCTTCGAGCAAAACTTCGTCGAGCGCCATGTGCATGTGCGCCGGGTGGCGTGACGGCGGAAGCACGTCCCATCGCGCTTCGTGGAGCCGGTCGGTCGCCAATGCCCTGCCAGTATTCCTGATGACGATGGACAACCCCGCGGGCCCGATACGCGTGGTGCCGCTGCGGCTGGAGGCGGCGGCGCCGGTCGCCACCCCCCGACTCACCTACCGCGGCGGCCCGCTCCTGGGCTCGGTGCAGGCCTTCCTTTTCTTCTGGGGCGAGGCCTGGCAGCTCGAGCCTCAGGCCTCGTTGATGCTGCGCCTGAACGACTTCTTCGATTACGTGGTCACGAGCCCGTTGCTCGACCAGCTGGCGGAGTACGACGTCCAGGAGCGCAGGATCGGTCACGGCGCGCGCTCCGGCGCCATCGCGCTCACGACCCCGGCGCCCACCACCGCATCCGACGAAGACATCCGGCGGTTCATCCGCGACCAGATCGCGTCCAACCCCGCCGTGGCTCAGCCCACGCCCGACTCGCTCTACTTCGTGTTCCTACCGCCGGGCGTGACAGCGGAGCTCGGAGGTGCGTCGTCGTGCGTCAACTTCTGCGGCTACCACAACGATCACGGCGGGCTGTACTACGCGGTCATGCCCTACCCCGAATGCGACGGATGCACAGGCGGACTGGGGGTCTTCCAGTCGATGACCTCGACGGTTTCGCACGAGCTGTGCGAAGCGATCACCGACCCGGTGCCTGGCGAGGGCTGGTACGACGACCGCAACGGCGAGATCGCAGATATCTGCGCCTGGCAGACGAGGGAGCTCGGTGGCTACACCGTCCAGCTCGAGTGGTCGAACGCGAAGGGTATGTGCCTCTAAGGCGCTCCTAGTAGCCGATCGCGTCGAGCGATCTCCAGCCGTAGGAGACCTCCTGCAGGAGCGCGGCGCCGATCGTGATCGGCTGCGTGCGCACGTACGTCCCCCCCAGGCGCTCGTAGAACCTGCGGGCGCCGGCGTTGTCGCGCAGCACCCAGACGATCATGTCCGCCAGGCCCAGCTCGCGCAAACCTGCGACCACCGCCTGGACGAGCCGCCGGCCGTGGCCCTTGCTCTGCGCCTCCTGGACGACGTAGATGGCGTAGAGCTCCCCGCCGTAGCCGTCCTCGCCGGCCCGCTCCCGGCCGCCCGATGCGAAACCGACGACCTCAGGCCCGTCCGCTGCGACGTAAACGCGGCTCGTCTCCTCGCCGATGATGCGCCGCCATCGCTCTTCGTAGCCGGCCTCCGCGAGGGAGGCGAGAAAGTCGTCGGGGAGGAGCCCGCGGTAGGTGGACCGCCACGCGGCGACATGGACCGCGGCGATGGCCGCGGCGTCAGCGACCTCGGCAGGCCGGACGCTCAGAACCGGATTCGGGCCGACCATGAATTCACAATCTATCGCGAAGCCGATGCAAACGCCCGAGGATCCTGCCTTGCGCGGACGCGCGCGACGCGCAATCCCCTTGATTGCGGCCGCGCTCGCGGTGGCGCTCGTCGCGGGGTTGATCTATCTCCGACCAGGTCCACGTCTTGCGAGCACCGCGACGCCACGCCCGAGTCCGACGCAGTCGGTCCTGGCAGGGAACTACTCCGTCGACTACAAGTTCATCTCACCGTCCGTCGGCTGGGCGCTCATCTACGACCCGAGTGCTCAGAGCGCCCGATACTGGGTCTTCGCCACGACGGACGGCGCTGTTCACTGGACCCAGCAGGTCTCTGGATCGGCTCCCTACCTCAACCCGGGCGGCCTCGTCATCCTCGACCGCAACCACGGTTTTTTCTACCTCGGCCACGATGCGGCCTTCCAGACGTCGGACGGCGGGCATCGATGGACCAGGATTTCTCTCCCGCCGCAAACCTACGGGAACGTCTGGTTCGTGGACGCGCAGCACTGGTGGTACCAGGGCCTCACGCCAAAGGCCGACCCGAGCCAGGGCGTGGACACCGTGTTCCTGGCCACGGCTGACGGCGGGGTGACCTGGACGCCGCTTCCCCCACCGCCGGCTCCCGAGCTGCTCGTGTTTCGGAATCGCTCGGAGGCGTGGTCAGCACTCGAGATGGTCGGCAACGAATCTTTGCAGCCGACCGTCTACTCGACGCACGACGGCGCGCAGTCGTGGCAGGCCCATGTCCTGCCGGTGGGCGCGGTGGATGCCGCGGCCAACCAGTTCTCCGAAAGCGGTGTCGAGCTGCTGCCCGGCGGCGGCGTGCTTGCCCTCAAGGGCTTCACGGCGTACGCGTCGTTCGACGGGGGCGACACGTGGCGCGTCCTGGCGCCGGCGCCTGTCGGCAACACCTACACCGACATGGCGTTCGCGGCCGAGGACGACTGGTGGGCGATGCATGAGGGAGTGCTCTTCAAGTCGCGCGACCGTGGCCAGTCGTGGCGCGAGGTCGCGCTCCAGTTCGACAGCTGGGAGTACAGGGTGCAGGTCCTTGACTCGCGGCACGCCTGGGCGCGGCTGCGTCAATCGGGGAGCCGCCAGACGCTCAGCGGCCTGGCCTTCACGGTCGACGGCGGCCTCAACTGGACTAACGCAAACGTCCCGAGGCCGGGCTAAGCTCAAAGCGCCGGGCATGCAATCCGCCGAGCTCGAGACCGACCTCGTCGCCTCCTCGCCGCGCAGCCGTGTCGCGCGCGCCGTGGCGCTGATCGCAGCCTCGCTGGTCACGCTCGGCGTCACCTCTGCCGTCTACGTCCACCCGAGCCTGAACCTTTTCGCCGCCTCCGCTCCGGTGCAGAGCGCTTTGCGTGGCGACTACCGCGTCGCCGCCATCGATTTCGTCAGCCCCAGCGCCGGCTGGGTCGTGGTCGATTTTCCGTCCGGCGACTACGCGTTGATCCACACCGCCGACGGCGGCATCGGCTGGACCCAGCAGCTCACCGCGCCAAGCGAGGGCCACGCGAAGTACATGAAGTTCTTCGACGCCTCGGTCGGCGTCCTCGCGCTCGTCGGCACGCGGCCTGTCCTCCGCCGCACCTCGGACGGCGGCCGCACGTGGGTTTCCCGGCCCGCGATCGACCCCAACGCATCCGTGGTGTCGTGGTCGTTCGTCGACTCGGACCACGGTTGGATGCTGGCCTCGCGCACCACGCCCACCGGCTCCTCGCCACCCAGCCTTTACCGGACCGAGGACGGGGGCCTCAGCTGGTCGGACCTCGGCCGGCCCGTCCCCGAACCGGACCGGGCGTTCCAGGTCCAGTTCTCCTACCTGACGACCGGCTGGCTCACGACTGTGAGCTCGGGACCCTACGCGTACCGCACGCAGGACTTCGGCGCCACGTGGACCCGCGTCGTGTTGCCGGCGCCTGCACAGGGCTGGCCTCGCGGCGGCGAGTTCTTCGTCGCTGTGCGTCCCACGTCCGGGCAGGGCGTGGTGGCATCCGTGGTCCACTTTGACCCGTTCCGAGGCCGGTCCGGGGTCGGCGGCACCGTCCGGGGCTACCCTCCGCTCACCGTCCGCTCGTTCGACGGCGGCCGTCTGCGGACATACCTCTACACCACGCTGGTCGACGAGCTCGTGACGGGGCCGTTCGCGGAGGAGATGCCTCCCAACCAGGCGCAGCTTGGCACCGTCGACGGTGGCGGAAGCTGGTCTCCCGTGACCGTGCCCTCGACCCGCGGCGCGGTTGGGTTTTTCGACGCCGCGCACTGGTGGTGGATAGGCAACGGCCTCACGGCCGGGAGCGAAGACGGCGGGGTGAGCTGGACGAAGCCTTCCGGCCTGGGTGTCATCGAGCCGCTGCCGGGGTCGCTGAGGGTGCTCGACTGGGAGCACGCATGGTTCGCGGGGCTGCCTGGGACGCGCGCTACGCTCGCCTCGACCGACGACGGAGGCGTGCGGTGGAGGTCGGTGGCACTGCCCCTGCTCGAGGACAGGCCGGCGGCGGACTTCTAGGCCTTCAGGGAGAGCCGCCGATAGGCGCCGGAGAAGCCTGCTCCTCCCCACGTAGTGGGGAGGTGGCGCCGCTAGGCGCCGGAGGGGCCTCCTGACGCGGTGCTGGTCAGGCGAGCTCCCGGTGCAGCTCGATGAGCGGCGCGACCGCGCGATAGCCCATCTCCTCGTTGATGCGCAGGATGGGCGGATTGTCGGTGTCGTTGTTGGTGCGCACGCGGCTGTGGCCGTCCTCTACGGCCTGGCCCATCGACTCGTACTTCAGCGCCCGCGCGATGCCGCGGCCGCGGACGGCTCGCAACGTCCCGGTGTAGGCGGTGAAGGGGACGCCACGTTCGATGGGCGTGTCGAGGACTGATGTGCCGACGATGCGGTCGCCTTCGCACGCGACCCAGAACTTGTCCTCGCGGATGGTCGGGGTGCTGAACCAGAATCTCATCCACTCCTCGAAGCTCAGCTCTCTCCACGGCACCGTCGTCGGAATGTCCTGCTCCGATTCGATGATCATCTCGTAGAGCTTGCGGTACTTTTCTGGATCGTCGACCTCGCTGAGCACCCGGAGCTCGATGCCCTGCTCGCGCATGCCTCGCCGGGATTCATCGCGCGCCCGGAGGATGCGCTCCCTGCCCGCGACGAGGTCGAGCTCGGAGAGGCGCATGCGCCTGTTCTCTCGATAGCCGAGGTCCTGCAGCGCCGACAGGTCGCGTTCAAAGTCCTCGCGCACGCGGGCGACCGAGCGATGCGCTCGCTCATCCCGCAGCCAGGTCTCGCCGGTGTCGACCAGCTGCGCGAAGCGCGATTGCGTCCACAGGTCGGCGCGGAGGCCTACCCGGATCGTGCCGTACCGGATCCGGTCCTCTTCCCAGAGCTTGTGGGAGACGCTCACATAAGCGACTGCCGCGCCGTCGCGGACCGCGACGCGGCGCATCGACTTCTCGAGCTCGTCGGCCATGCGCCACCAATGGCGAAGCAGCGCCGGGTCGGGCGGGGCGTCGGGGTCGCGGAGGGCTTCGAGGTCGGCGACGATGCTCGCGTCCTCGAGCGTCGTGGGGCGCAGCTGCAGCTCAGAAGCGGTCTCGGGCATGCGTTGACTAGAAGGTTAATCTGGACACTTCCTTGATAGCTCGGGGTGTTCGTGGGATGGGTGGGATCAGGGGCAGGCGCGGCCGCGCCGTGCACCGGCTCGCGCTGTCGCCATCGTGCTGGGGCATCAACGAGACGCGGGACTGGGGCCACCAGATCGACGTCGAGCGCGTGCTCTCGGAGGCGACGGCCGTCGGTGAGGGCGCGATCACCGCGGGACCGCCAGGGTTTCTCCCCGACCGCAGCGACCACGCGAAGGCGATGCTGCGCCGGCACCGGCTGAAGGTCGTCGCCGGACAGGTCCACGCGATCCTCCATCACCACGACATGCGGGGACCGGAGCTGGCCCACATCGACGGCCACGCGCACTGGCTCGCCGCGGTCGGCGCGGAGACGCTGGTGCTGGCGGCGATCCCCGAGCGGGGGACCGAGGCCGCCGCCGACGCGGCGCTGTCCAACGCGCAGTGGGCGCACCTGCTCCACCTCGTCGGCTCGGTGGAGCACGTGTGCGCGCGTCACCGCCTGAAGCTCGCGGTCCAGCCTCGTTTCGGCAGCATCATCCAGGGCCCGAAGGAGATCGAGCGCTTGCTCGTCGGCTCGGAGGCCGGCGTCTGCCTCGACATCGCCCACCTCGTCATGGCCGGAGCCGATCCTGTCGAGGTGATCGAGCTGGCGGCCGGACGCATCCAGCACGTGCACCTGAACGACGTCGATCTCGACCTTGCGCGACGCGTACGCGAGCGCGCGCTCGATTATCGCGACGCGGTGACGCGCAACCTGTTCCGGCCGGTTGGCGAAGGCGGTGCGGACGTAAAGCGCGCCACCGAAGCCCTCCGCGCGGCCAGGTACCGAGGCTGGTACACGCTCGAGGAGGAGACCCGGCTGGCCACCCCCGACGTCAGACCCCTCGGCCGGATCAGCCGCTCGCTGGAGTTCCTGCTCCCGCTGCTCGCCTAACTAGGCGGCCTCAGATGCTCCGGCCCGCGCGCGTCCAGTAGCTTTCGCGAAGCTGGCGCTTGAGCAGCTTGCCGGCGGCGTCGCGTGGCAGCTCCTCGACGAATTCGAGGGATCGCGGTTTCTTGTACCCGGCCAGGCGCGACGCGCAGAAGGTGATCAGCTCGTCCGCGGTCGATGTCATTCCGGCGCGACGCTGGACCAGCGCCTTGACCGACTCGCCCCACTCGTCGTCGGGCACCCCGATCACGGCCGCGTCCATCACCGCCGGGTGCGCGTGCAGCACCGCCTCGATCTCAGCGGGATAGATGTTCACGCCGCCGGAGATGATCATGTCGATGCGGCGGTCGCAGATGAAGTAGTAGCCCTCGTCGTCGCGATAGGCGATGTCGCCGACGGAGAAAAAGCCGTCGCGCAGGCTTTTGCTCGTGGCGTCGGGGCGGTTGTAGTACTCGGCCAGCCAGCTGCTGCGGACCGTGAGCTCGCCCGGCCGGCCGGTCGGCGCCTCGCTCCCGTCCTCGAGCAGGAGGCGGATCTCCTGCCCCGGGACGGCCGTGCCGCACGAGCCGGGTTTGCGGAGCTGGTCCTCGGGGCGAAGGACCGTGTTGATGCCGGTCTCGGTCGCGCCGTAGAACTCCCAGAGCACCTGGCCGAACGCAGCCTCGGCGCGCTCCTTCAGCGCGAAAGGGCACGGCGCCGCGCCGAGGATGAGCGCCCGCAAGGACGATGTGTCGCGTGGTCGCCTCTCCTGCGCGTCGACGAGCCGCTGCAGCAGCGTCGGGGCCATGAAGGTGGTCGTGACGCGATGCCGCTCGATGTTGTCGAGGGCGTCGCCGGCGTCGAACTTCGGCTGCAGGACCACGGTCGCGCCGAGGACCTGGTGCAAGGCTGAGAAGAAGGCGACGCCGCTGTGGTAGCCCGGTCCGCACATCAGGTGGACGTCGGATTGCGTCAGCTCGAAGATGGAGATGACCTGGAGCACATTGGCGATGTCGACTCCGTGCGGTCTCCACGCCCCTTTCGGATTCCCGGTCGTGCCGGACGTGTAGATCATCGAGGCGCCGAGACCGTCGCCGACCGATTCGAAATCTTCGGAAGCATCGCGCATGAGCTCGGCGTACGAAAGCCAGCCCCGTGGGACGTCGCCCGCCGCGGCGACGAAGCGCACGTCGCCATGCACTTCCGGCATCGCGGCGGCCATTGCGTCGACGTGGTCCGGCCCCGCCGCGGCGACCCTGGCCCGCGAATCGTTGAGCACGTACGCGATCTCGGCGCCGCGGAGGCGGTAGTTCACGGGCACGATGACCAAGCCTGCCCGCCTCAGGCCGTTCGCGATCTCGGCCCCCGCGATCGAGTTGAACGACATCCAGGCGACGCGGTCGCCCTCTGCGCAGCCGAGGCTTGCGAAAGCGCCCGCCACGCGGCTCGCCCTGCGGTTCAGCGTCGCGAAGTCGAGGACCTCATCGCCGCAGATGAACGCCGGTTTGGCCGGCTGCGCCTCCGCGTGATTTTTGAGGAAATCGATCCCCACGGGTTGATGCTAGGTCGGCGACGCCTTAGGGGATGCCGTCGGCGAAGGCTTCGCCGAGCACAGCGTGTTGCTCGGAAGCCCGAACGTGGAGGCGACCGGTGGAATGCTGCCCGTGATCACGACCCGGTACCTGTAGCACCCGCCGATCAGCGCCCAGCTCGCGCTCGGCGCCCAGTGGTGGTAGACGACGCCCGCGGCGAGCGGCGGGTACTTGGCGAGCACGCTCTCGGTGGCGTCGGTGATCGACTCGATGGGCGATGCCTTCGACGAGTCGAACTGCCACATGTAGACCTGCGTCAGCGGGCGGTTGGCCGGGGTGTCGGCCTGCGCGGGCAGCCTGGTCGCGGCGAGCAGCGCGTCCACCATGGCCTGGGGGCCCGAGCTCGGCTTGACCGTCGCGAGCGTCCGGTCCGCGAGCGGGCCTGACCAGGCCAGGCCGGTCACGTTGGCCCCGGTCAGGTAGCGAGTGGCCGGCGGCCCGTCCGGCGCGGCCGCGTCGTAGAGCTGGATCTCTCCGTTGATGGCGACCGCGAGCTGCTTCGCGTCCGGGCTCCAGGACAGGCCGTCGGGATGAAGCAGCTTGGAGTTGATCTTCTTCGGCGCCGACGGGCTTGCCTTGGGCGAGGTCTTGGCGGTCGGAGTCGCCGGCGCCGACGCCGCCGCGGACGACGAGGCCGCCGGGCTCGGCGAAGCAATGGGCAGGCCGCTGTTGATCGGCTCGATCACCGCTCCCTGGCTTGGCAGCGCGACCGCGACCATCGTGCCGTCGGCGCTGATCGCGATCGGTCCGTCGTCCGGCCCGAGCTTCAGCGGAAACGGATGCAGGAGGCCCGCGTCCGCGTTCAGCCAGTACCAGGCGCCCGTGCCGAAAGCACGCACCGCGACCAGGGCCGAATCGCCGGGCGCCGCGCCCTCGGTGAAGAACGCCGTCTGGTCCGGCGGGCGGGACAGGACCTTGAGCGGTCCGGCCGCCTGGGTGAGGTCGAACGCGTCGACCTCGTAGGTCGCGCAGCAACCGACTGTCAGCGCGAGGTAGTGGGAGTTGGCGACCAGGCCGATCGGCCCCTCGCTCATCGAGTCCTGGGACGCGGCGATTGCTTCGATCGAACCTACAAATGGATCGACTCGAAAGATCCAGTTGTAGGGCACGACCCCCGCCGTGTTCCGCCTCTCGGGTGTGCGGTCGTCGTGGACGGTGAAGTAGAGGACAGGATGGTTGACATTCGGCGCGGGCGCCCACACCGGGCCCGCGACGCGAAACGCGCCCCGCGGAAGCGGCGCCACGATCGTCGACTTCCCGGTCGTGGGGTCGAGGACGCCGACGCCCGCGTCGGCCACGTAGGCGATCAATCCCTGCGCCAGGCCCCCCGTGACCGGCGAAGGCGAGTGCTGCACGGAAGCGACCGGGGCGCTGCTGCAGGCGGCCGCCAGGAGGGCCGCCGCCACCAGGGACGTGAGCTTAGGCACGAGCCGCCAATCCTAACGCCACGTGTTACCCCAACGGCAGGACCCCCGTTTCGGTACACAAGTGAAGAAATTCGTGTTTG
>VBJE01000326.1 GCA_005879675.1 Chloroflexota bacterium | reverse complement strand
TGCGCCGCGCCGCGCGCATCATCGCCATCTCGGAGTTCACGAAACGCGACCTGACGCAGCGCTACCGGCTCGCGCCCGAAAAGATCGTCGTCGTGCCGGAAGCGCCGGCGGCCGGCTTCACGTCGATGCCGGACGCCGCGGCCCGCCCGTTACCCGCGCGCGTTCGCGAGCCGTTCGTGCTGGCGGTGGGCAATCTCGAGCCGCGCAAGAACCTTCCCCGACTGATCGAGGCCTTCCGCCAGGTGGTCTCGACCGGTGGGTTTTCGGGCTGCCTGGTGATCGCCGGAAAGAACAAGTACCGGGGCGACGACGTCACCGCCACCGTCGCGCGACTCGGCCTCCAGGACCAGGTGGTCTTCACCGGTTTCGTCGACGACGCGACGCTGACCCTCCTCTACAACCGAGCCGCACTGTTCGTGTACCCGTCGCTCTACGAGGGCTTCGGCCTGCCGCCGCTGGAGGCGATGGCCTGTGGCTGCCCGGTGGTGGCGAGCAATGCCACGGCGATGCCGGAGACGCTCGGCGACGCGGCGATCCTGGTGAATCCGGCGTCGACCAGCGAGCTGGCCGCCGCGATCGCCCGCGTGCTCGGCGATGCCGATCTGGGGCGCAGCCTGGCCGCCCGCGGCCTGGCCCATGCCGGTCGCTTCTCCTGGGTGAAGACGGCAGCGCTCACCCGCGGCGTCTACCAGGATGCGCGTCGCGCATGAGGATCGCGATGCTCGGCACCCGCGGGGTTCCGGCCGCCTACAGCGGCTTCGAGACCTGCGTCGAGCAGGTCGGCAAGCGCCTGGCGGCACGCGGCCACGAGGTGATCGTCTACTGCCGGCCCGCCTACGTGAAGACGACGGCGACGCACTACCTGGGCATGCGGCTGGTGAAGCTTCCCAGCATTCGCACCAAGGGGCTCGATACGCTGAGCCACTCCGGGATCTCGACGGCGCGGGCGTTGCTGCGCGACCATCCCGATGCCGTCGTCGTGTTCGGCGTCGGGAACGCCGTGTTCTGCCGCTTCTTTCGCTGGTCGCAAGTCGGGGTGGCCATCAACGTCGATGGCGCGGACTGGGCCCGGCTGAAATGGGGGCCGATCGGCCGCCGCTACCTGCGCTGGTCCGAGCGGGTGGCGGTGAAGACCGCCGGCGCCGTGATCGCCGACTCGAAGGCGGTCGCCGCGTACTACCAGCAGGAGTACCAGGCCGCTTCGACATTCATTCCCTACGGCGCCGAGGTGCCTGCCGATCCTGGGATCGAGACGCTGCGGCGTTTCAATCTCACCCCTCGTCAGTATTTGCTGGCGGTCGGGCGGATGGTGCCCGAGAACGGCTTCCACCATCTGATCGAGGCCTACCGGACCGTGCGACCGGCGATGCCGTTCGTCATCGTCGGGGACGCGCCCTACAGTGACGCGTACCAGCGCCAGCTGCGCGCCATCGCGCCGGCCTCCGTCGTCTTCACCGGCTATCAATTCGGCGCCGCCTATCACGAGCTGAGCGCGCACGCCTACGCGTTCCTGTTCGGGGCGCAGGTCGGCGGGACGCATCCGGTGCTGGTCGAGCAGCTGGCGCACGGCAACTGCGTGCTCGCGCGCTGGACGGAGAGCAACGCCGAAGTCGCCGGCGACGCCGCAATCTTCTTTCACGATCTGCCCGAGCTGCAGCGCGACCTCGCCCGCCTGACCGCGGATCCCGCCCTGGTCGAGTCGCGCCGCCGGCTGGCGACGGCGCGGGCGCGAATCTTCGACTGGGACGAGGTGACCAACCGTTATGAGGCGCTCCTCCGCAAGGTGGCGCGCGCGAATGGCGGCCACTCCGCGAGTTGAGCTCTGGTCAGCGTGTAACGTGAAGTCGTGATCGGCATCCTCCTCGCGCTGGCCCTGCTCGCGCTCTACGGCGCGGCGATCATCGCCGTGTTTCGAGTGCCCTTCCGCGCCTTCGGCGTGCTCGTGGGCGGCATGGCCGTGCACAACATCCTGCTGATGGCGCTGCTCCGCCTGGACACGCCCGGCGTCGTCATCCGGGTGTTGCAATCCTGGATGAGAGCGGGCCGCCTACCACGCCCGGCGCTGATGGACTGGGTGGCCGGCGCCTTCGCGCTGCTGCTGGTGGGCTACGTCGCGATGCCGCCCAGCCTGCTCCACAATGGAGCGACCTACACGCAGCGCGTCGTCGAATTCCGGCAGCTCGCGCTGCTTCCGCTCCTTTACCTGTATGGCCGGGTCTTCTGGCCCGCCCGCCGCGACGACCTGGTCTGGGTCTTCAAGCTGATCCTCGGCGCGGCCGGCGTGGTCGGACTCTTCGGCATCATCGAGCTCTGGTTCGTGCCAACCGTCACCTGGCTGAGCTGGGGCGTCACGCTTCTCTCTGGCTGGCTGCACTACGCCTATAACGGCCCCCAGCATTTCCCGGATTACTTCTTTCAGACGACGTCGAACGGGCTGTTCTTACGACGGATGGTCTCCACCTACGTCAGTCCGCTCGGCATTGCCTACACCGGCCTGCTCATCGTGCCGCCGGCGGTCAGCCTCTTCGACGCCCGCCGCGCCGGGCTGCCCCCGTGGTTTCGGGGAACCACGATCGGCCTGCTGGTCATCGCCATCCTGCTGAGCGTTACCCGGCTGGCGATCGGTCTGCTCGTCGTCGAAGTCGCAATCCTGCTTGTTCTGCTGCGGCGGCGCTGGCTGCTGGTCGGGGTTCCCGTCATCGCCATCCTGGCCCTGCTGACGCTTTTCGAGTACGTCCACGTCGGTCCCCTGCTCAACCGGGACCTGACCCCGGTCGGTGTCCGGCCCGAACAGCTGACCGTGGTGCCGCTGGAGAACTCGACGTCCGACCCCTCATTGCGCGGCCACCTCCTGGCGCTGAACACCGACATCGGCTTCGCCGTCGCCCATCCGTTCGGCATGGGCCTGGGCAACTCGATCCACCAGTACAGCCTCGATCCACCAGTACAGC
>VBJE01000325.1:3047-4926 GCA_005879675.1 Chloroflexota bacterium | reverse complement strand
CGACCAGGACCTGGCGGCCGCGCAGCTCGCCCGCCGGGATCTGGCGCAGCGCGTGGGCGGTGCCCTTCGGGTCGCGCTGATAGACGACCTCGGCCTGGCCGTCGAGATGGGCCGCGACCTCGGCGTGGTGAGGGTTGGCGATGACCTTCACGTCCTTGATCCCCGCCTCCTTGAGGGCGTTGAGGACCCAGTCGACCATGGGCCGGCCGCAGATCGGATGGAGGACCTTGGGCGTCCGCGAGCGCATCCGCGTGCCGTGGCCGGCGGCGAGTATGACCGCGGTGAGGGGAGAGCTCAGTTCGATCCCGATTATGCCAGCTTAAGCCCCGCTCCCCGGCCCTCTCCCCGATGGGGAGACGGGACGTTTGGCCTGCAATGAGAGCCTTGCTCGCGCTTGGGATCGCCGCCCTGATGGCGGCGGCGTGTGCCGGGTCGCCGATCGCCTCGTCCAGCCCTTCGGCCAAAGGGGGCGCGACCTCGGCGCGGACAAACCTGCCCAGCCCGACCGGGGCCAAGGGCGGCTCGCCCAGCCCGATCCCGGGCGTGCCCGCGCCTTTCGTGGGCTGCGCCGCCAAGCCCACGGGTGGGCCCATGGTCCTGATCGGACAGGCGATCTACGACGTCTCCGACCCGGTCCACCCCAAGCTGCTGTGCCGCGTGAACAACACGGTCACGCACCTCTTCACCCAGGACACGTTCACGTACATCCGCCGCTCCGGCGACGAGGGCACCGAGGTCGTGCTGCACTCGATGGGCAGCGGCAACGAGAGCGTGATCGCCGGCTGGCCCATCAAGCTGCTCGGCTCGGCATTCGGAGACGTCGGCGCCTGGACCCCCGATGGGGACCACGCCGCGACGGCGGTGTCCGCGAAAGACGATGCCGGAGACCAGGCGATCCAGATCTGGCTTTTCGCGCAGCCGAGCAAGATCCTGCTCTATTCGTTCTCGCAACCGCTCACGGATTGCATCTGCCGCTTCGGCGTGGCGCGACCGACTCTGGCGTTCTCCGCCGACGGCCAGTACCTCGTCTCCGGGTGGCCGGTCGGGAAGGGCGCCTCCCCTCTCCGCGTGTATCGAGTGGCGGACGCCACCCTCGCGCAGACGCTCGACCTCGGCGACGTCGAGGCGATTTGGAGCCGCACCGGTCATCACCTCTACCTGACCGGCCTGGCCGGGAAATCGCGGTCGTGGACGCCGGAGGACGGCTTCGCGCCGCTGGACGGCGCCACGGCGTGGCCGTACCGCCTGGGTCTTTCCCCGGATGGATCGCAAGTCGCGTACACCGCCTACCTCGACCCCTCGACCCAGGCGGACCTGCGCGTGTACGTGTACGACATCGCGACCCATCAGACGCGGCTGCTGACGAGCCAGATGCGATCCGAGGTGATTTTCGTGAAGGACGGTTGGGTCTGGTATCTCGAGGAGGCGAAGTGCGACCCCGCACTTCCGAGCTGCGCGCCATGGGGCACCGCTCCCACGGGCAAGGTGTTCGCGATGAACCTTTCGACAGGAGTCGAGCAGCCGGTCACGTTCCGCATGGACGAAACCGTGACGAGCCCTCTCTCGCCGGGAGAGTTCTGGCCGAACTCCTGATCGGCAGGGCGTAGCATCAGCGTTTCATGAGCGAGGTCCCGGCCACCAACCTCGAGGGCGCGGTTCCGTCGCACCTCCCGGTGCTGCCGCTGAAGTCGACCGTCGTGTTCCCGCGCATCTTCATCCCGCTCTCGGTGGGACGAAAGAAGTCGCTGCAGCTGCTGGAGGACCTCTCCGGCGCCGAGCGCCACATCGCCGTCGCGACCCAGCTAGACGAGGTCCAGGAGGACGTCGACTTCAAGGACATCCACCACGTCGGGACGATGGTCCGCGTCCAGCACCTGCT
>VBJE01000325.1:0-2839 GCA_005879675.1 Chloroflexota bacterium | reverse complement strand
TACTACATCGCCAACCACAACCGGCTGACCACCGAGCAGCGCCAGGAGGTCCTCGAGCTCGACTCGTCGAAGGCCAAGCTGGAGCGCCTGCTCGGCCACATGTCGCACGAGCTGGAGGTGCTCGAGCTCGGCCGCAAGATCCAGAGCCAGGCCGAGGAGCAGATGGGCAAGGCGCAGCGCGAGTACTTCCTGCGCGAGCAGCTGAAGGCCATCCAGCGCGAGCTGGGCGAGCTGGACACCGAGCACGCCGAGCTCGGCGAGCTGCGCGAGCGGATCGAGAAGGCGGGGCTGCCGCCCGAGGCGAAGCGCGAGGCGGACCGCGAGATCTCGCGCCTGGAACGCATCCCCTCGGCATCGCCCGAGTCGTCGGTGATCCGCACCTACCTCGAGCTCATCGTGTCCCTGCCCTGGAACGTCTCCACCGGCGGCGAGGTCGACCTCAAGAAGGCGCGCGGGATACTCGACGCGGACCACTACGACCTCGACAAGGTCAAGCAGCGCATCGTCGAGCACCTGGCGGTGCGACGGCTGAAGCAGGTGCGCGGCTCGACCGACCGCGGGCGCGAGCCCATCCTGTGCTTGCGCCATGGACCGGAAGTTCGCGCGCGCTTCGCTCGGTGGCGTGCACGACGAGGCGGAGATCCGCGGCCACCGGCGCACGTACATCGGCGCCATGCCCGGGCGCATCCTGCAGGCGATCAGGCGCGCGGAGTCGAACGACCCGGTCTTCATGCTCGACGAGGTCGACAAGATCGGCGCGGACTGGCGCGGCGACCCCTCGTCGGCCCTGCTCGAGGTGTTGGACCCGGAGCAGAACAAGGACTTCCGCGACAACTACCTCGACGTGCCCTTCGATCTTTCGAAGGTCATGTTCATCACCACCG
The DNA here is from genome assembly GCA_005879675.1 of Chloroflexota bacterium. Taxonomy (GTDB): domain Bacteria; phylum Chloroflexota; class Dormibacteria; order Dormibacterales; family Dormibacteraceae; genus 40CM-4-65-16. The sequence goes on along the minus strand of VBJE01000325.1, from coordinate 1,955 downwards.
CCAACTCGCTCGATACCATCCCGCCCGCGCTGCGCGACCGCATGGAGGTGCTCCACCTCTCCGGCTACACCGAACACGAGAAGGTGCAGATCGCCACGCGCTTCTTGATCCCCAAGCAGGTCCTTGCGCATGGGCTGCACGAGGGCGAGGTCACGATCTCGGAAGACGCGATCCGCCTGATCATCCGCGAGTACACGCGCGAGGCCGGCGTGCGCAACCTCGAACGTGAGATCGCGGCCCTGATCCGGCGCGACGTGGCCGACATCGCGGCGGGCAAGCGGCTCAAGCGCCTGGACGACGTCAAGAAGGTGCGCGCGGCGCTGGGCAAGCGCCGATTCTTCGACGACGTCGCCGAGCGCATCGACCGGCCGGGGGTTGCCACCGGGCTGGTGTGGACGCCGACCGGCGGCGAGATCATCTTCGTCGAGGCCACGCTCACGCCCGGCAAGGGCGAGCTCAAGCTCACGGGCCAGCTGGGCGAGGTGATGAAGGAGTCGGCGGCGGCGGCGCTGTCCTACCTGAAGTCGCGCGCCGACGACATCGGCATCGACCGCCAGCTCTTCGAGAAGAACGACATCCACGTCCACGTGCCCGCCGGCGCGCAGCCCAAGGAGGGTCCGTCCGCCGGCGTGACCGTGTTGACGGCGATGGCGTCGATCCTCACCGGGCGTCCGGTCCGCGACGACGTGGCGATGACGGGCGAGATCACTTTGCGGGGCCGGGTGCTGCCGATCGGTGGCATCAAGGAGAAGGTGCTCGGCGCCCATCGCGCCGGCCTGCGCCGCGTGCTCCTGCCGGCGCACAACGAGGCCGACCTGGACGACATCCCCGCCGACCTGCGCAAGCAGATGCAGTTCGTGATGCTCGAATCGATCGACCAGGTCCTGCGCGAGGCGCTGGCGCCCAAGCGCGCCGCGGGCTTGAACGGCGGCAACGGGCTGCGGACTACCGTCGTTGCGCGCGCTGCAGGATCCACCCGTGCGCGGCCAGCTCCTCCGAATCGTCGAGGTGCGAAAGGGCGCCGTCGCCCCGTCGCCTGAGCGCCGCGCCGATCAGGTGGTCGGCGAGGTGAGGGTTTTTCGGTAGCAGCGATCCGTGCAGGTAGGTGCCGATGATGCCGCCCTGCACCGTGCCTTCGGTCTTGTCGGAGCCGTTGTTGCCCCTGCCGGACAGCACCTTGCCCAGCGGTTTCGCGTTCGGGCCGAGGAACGTGCGCCCGCTGTGGTTCTCGAAACCGACGAGCGTGCTCGGCGTCAGGCCTTCGATGCTCGTCACCACGACCACGTCGCCGATGAAGCGCTTCTTCCCCGCCCGCGTCGTCACGTCGATGAGCCCGATGCCGTCGAAGCGCTCGCCGTCCGCGGTCTGGTAGTAGTGGCCTAGCAGCTGGTAGCCCCCGCACACGGCCAGGATCTGCGCGCCGCCGCCGACCGCGTTCTGCAGCGATTCCTGCTTGAACTCCTTGAGGTCGTCGTAGATCAGGGCCTGCTCGCGGTCCTGCCCGCCGCCGAAGAAGAAGACGTCGACGTCGTCCATGCCGCCGACCGCTCCGCGCTGCAGCTCGACGACCCTGGCCTCCAACCCGCGCCACTCGGCGCGCCGGAGCAGGGTGAGGATGTTCCCGCGGTCGCCGTAGATGTTCATCAGGTCCGGGTAGAGCCAGCCGACGGTGAACCTCTTCGAGGTGCTCACGTTTCCCAGTATGGCTGCGCCCAGCCGCGTCTCACGAGCTCGGCGCGGAGGTCGAGCATCGCGGTATAGGTGCACAGCAGGTAGGCGGTGTCGCCTTCGTTCGTCTGCTTGATGAGCGCGTCGAGCGCTTTGCCGGGGTCGGTCTGCGGCGCCTGGGCCGGCACGCCCGCGTACTTGAGCCGCACCGCGAGGTCGTGCGCGCGATTGCCCGCGGGGATCACGACCTTCGCCCTCTCACGCAGCTGCTCGAAGTCGACGTCCCA
>VBJE01000324.1 GCA_005879675.1 Chloroflexota bacterium | reverse complement strand
CCGATCCCGGTCGCGGACTGGGCATATTCCTCAGCCGCCGGCAATGTGCACGCGTTCGATGCGATCGCTGCGGCGAAAGCCCTTGACGCCGCGGGCTGGCTCCTGGACCCGACCTCCAGGCTCCGCGTCAAGAACAACGTCTCCTTCAAGGTCACGCTGGTCGCCGCCGACTCGTATCCCAACCAGCAGGCGGCCGAAGCGGTCGCCGCGCAGCTGAACGCCATCGGGGTGGGCGTGGAGGTCAAACCGGTGCCTGCGTCAAAGCTGCTGCAGGACTACCTGCTGACGCACAAGTACCAGATGGCGTTGGTGTCGATCGACGTCGGTCCCGACCCGGACCAGTACTCGCTGTGGCATTCGGGCATCGATCCCGGGTCGCTGAACTTTGCCTACTCCCGGGGCTGGGGCCTGATCGACAAGGACCTGGAGGACGGGCGGGCGACCCTCGAGCCGCCGCAGCGGCTGGCGGCGTACATCGACTTCCAGATGCTGATGGCCGACCTCGCTCCGGCGATCTTTCTCTACGCGGGCCGCTACCAATACGCCGTCTCGCAGCGGGTGCACGGGGTGCACTTCAACAAGGCGATCGAGCCTTACGATCGGTTCCAGTACGTGACCGACTGGTACGTCAATACAACTGGGTAGCCCCTCCGCCGGCTTCGCCGGCACCTCCCCACAAGTGAGGAGGACAATTTCGGGATGGATCTCGGTTTGCACGGGCGCAGGGCGCTCGTCACCGCCGCCAGCAAAGGCCTCGGCCGCGCCTGCGCGGAGGCGCTCGTCGCCGAGGGCGCGGCGGTGTTCATCAGCTCCCGCGATCCGAAGTCGATCGAGGCCGCCGCGCTGGAGATCGGGGCGGCGGGTTCGTCGGCGCGAGACCTCTCGAAGGCCGGGGACCCAGAAGCCCTCGTCAACGAGGCGGTCGACCGCCTCGGCGCCCTCGACATCGTCGTCGTCAACGCCGGCGGTCCCCCGCCGGGCGTGTTCGAGACCCTCCCGCTCGACGCCTGGGAGAAGGCCTTCGACCTGACGTTGATGAGCGCGGTGCGCCTCGTCCATGCGACGCTGCCGCACCTCAAGCGTTCTGACCAGGGACGCCTGGTGTTCATCACCTCGATCTCGGTCCGGCAGCCGATCGCCAACCTCCCGCTCTCCAACTCGCTGCGCGCGGCGGTGACCGGCCTCGCCAAGTCGCTCTCGCTCGAGCTCGCGGCCGACCGAATCACCGTCAACTGCCTGGCGCCCGACGCGATTCTCACCGACCGTCTTCGCCACCTGGCCGGCTCGGAGGAGAACCTCCGCCGGATGGCCGAGCGCGCGCCCATGAAGCGGTTCGGCGAGCCCGCGGAGTTTGCCGCCGCATGCGCGTTCCTGTGCTCGCGCCAGGCGGCGTACATCAGCGGCCAGACCCTCGGGGTGGACGGCGGTTCGCTCCTCGGCGTGCACTAGGTACGATTCGATCGATGGCCAGCACCGCGGTTCGTTTTGCCGAGCGGATGTCGCGTCTCGGCACCGAGGGAGCGTTCGAAGTGCTGGCGAGGGCGCGCAAGCTCGAGTCCGAGGGCAAGCGGATCGTCCACCTTGAGATCGGCGAGCCGGACTTCGCCACGCCCGACAACATCGTCGAGGCAGCGATCGGCGCCATGCAGAACGGCTACACGCACTACACCCCGGCCAGCGGGATCTTCGAAGCTCGCGAGGCGGTAGCGCAGTTCGTCAGCCGGATGCTCTCGACCGAGGTCGACGCGGCCGACGTGGTGCTGGTGCCGGGGTCGAAGAACGTCCTCCTTTTCACCCTGCTCGCCTGCGTCGAGCCCGGCGACGAGGTGATCCTGCCCGACCCCGGCTACCCCGCCTACGCGTCGCAGGTGAACTTCATCGGCGCCATCCCCAAGACCGTCACGCTGCGCGAGGAGTCGGGCTTCCGCATGGACCTCGACGAGCTCGCATCCCTGGTCACGCCGAAGACGCGGATGCTGATCATCAACACGCCCCAGAACCCGACCGGGGGTGTGCTGACAGAGGAAGACGTCGACTTCGTCTGCGACCTCGCTCACAAGCACGACCTCCTGGTCGTGTCGGACGAGATCTACAGCCAGCTCGTGTACGGGTTCCACCACGTTTCGCCGCTTTCGCGACCCGGCATGCGCGAGCGGACGGTGCTCATGGACGGCCTGTCGAAGTCCTACGCGATGACCGGCTGGCGGCTGGGCTACGCGGTCGCGCCACGCGCGCTCGCGGCCAGGCTGGACACGCTGATGATCAACTCGTCGTCGTGCGCCGCCGCGTTCACGCAGATCGCGGCGATCGAGGCCCTGGGCTCGCCCGAGTCGGAGCATGCGGTGCGCCGCATGGTCAAGGTCTTCGAGCACCGCCGCGACCTGGTGGTCGACAGCATGAACGAGATCCCGGGCGTCCGCTGCGCCAGGCCGCAGGGCTCGTTTTACGTCTTCCCGAACATCGAGGGCACGGGCTTTGACGAGCACGAGCTCGCGGGCCGCCTTCTCAACGAGGCCGGCGTGGCGGTGCTGCCCGGGACAGCGTTCGGACCGGCAGGAAAGGGATTCATCCGCCTCGCCTACACGCAGTCCGAGGACGAGCTGAAGCTCGGCCTCAGGCGCATCAAGGAGTTCATCGCCGCCCACAAACCGTAGAGCCGGTACATATAGTGGTGCCCATGCCGTCTCCAACGGCTCCTTCGAATGACGGTGGGCTCGTCCGTCTGACCGAGCCTTTGGTCAGGGAAGGCGGAGCGCTCCGCCCGGCGTCCTGGGAGGAGGCGCTGACCAGGGCCGCCGCGGGGTTCGAGCTCGCGCGCAAGCAAGGTCCGCAGGCCTTCGGCATGTTCAGCTGCTCGAAGACGACCAACGAGATGAATTTCATGGCCCAGAAGTTCACACGCGTGGTCATGCACAGCAACAACATCGACAGCTGCAACCGGACTTGACACGCTCCCAGCGTCGCCGGTCTGGCGACAGTGTTCGGAGCCGGGGGAGGAACCTCGTCGTACCGCGAGGCTGAGGACACCGACGTCATCATCCTGTGGGGCTCCAACGCGCGCGAGACCCACCCGATCTTCTTCCACCACCTCCTGCGCGGCGTCCGCAACGGCGCCAGGCTGATCGCAGTCGACCCTCGCCGCACCAGCTCTGCAGAATGGGCCGACGTCTGGCTCGGCATCGACGTGGGCAGCGACATCGCGCTCGCCAACGCGATGGCGCACGAGATCATCCACGCCGGCCTCGCGGACAAGGAGTTCATCGCCCGCGCCACGACCGGCTACGAGGAGTTCGCGAAGTGCGTGGAGGCGTACACGCTGGACCGCGCCGAGAAGGAGACCGGCGTGCCGGGGGCTGCGATCCGCGAAGTGGCGCTCGCCTTCGGCCATGCCCCCAAGGGGATGATCTGCTGGACGCTCGGCATCACCGAGCATCACAACGCGACCGACAACGTGCTGGCGCTGATCAATCTTGGGCTGCTGACGGGCAAGGTCGGCCGCTACGGGTGTGGCCTCAACCCGCTGCGAGGCCAGAACAACGTCCAGGGCGGCGGCGACATGGGCGCGATCCCCACCCGCTTGCCCGGTTTCCAGGATCTCGAGAACCCCGAGCTGCACGACAAGTTCGCGCGGGCGTGGGGCGGTGCCGAATTCCCCCGCACCAAAGGCTGGCACCTCAGCGAGATGTTCGAGGCCATGGATCGCGGCGACCTGAGGTCGGTGTACATCGTGGGCGAAAACCCCGCCCGCAGCGAGGCCGACCAGGGACGCGCGGTCCGGCTGCTGACCGGGCTCGAGCACCTGGTGGTGCAGGACATCTTCCTCACGCACACCGCCGAGCTCGCCCACGTCGTCCTGCCGGCGGCCGCGGGGTGGGCGGAATCGGAAGGCACGGTGACCAACAGCGAGCGGCGCGTGCAACGGGTTCGCCGCGCGCTCGAGCCACCGGCCGGGGCGCGCGACGACATCGACATCATCTGCGACCTCGCCCGCCGGCTCGGGTCGGACTGGGGCCACCCCAGTGCCGAGCAGGTGTGGGACGAGTGCCGCGGCCTGTCGCCGATGCACGCAGGCATGGCGTACAGCCGTCTCGAGGAGCTCGGC
>VBJE01000086.1 GCA_005879675.1 Chloroflexota bacterium | reverse complement strand
GCAAGCTGACCACGCACCGCGTGATCGCGTGCGACGCGCTGCGGCGCCTCCCGCGATCGAGCGTGGACGGCGTTGTGCCCGATGAGCGCCGGCTCCCGGGCACGGGTTGGAGCCTGGAGGTGGAGGAGCGCACCGACCTCGAGCCGGACGTCGCCGACCACCTCGAGCGCCTGTACGGCGACCAGGCCGGCCAGGTGCTCGCGCTCGCGGGCGCGATGGCGGACGGCCTCGAGCGCATCCATCCTTCGGGACCCGATGTCTGGGCGCAGGTGGTCTACGCATTCCAGTCGGAGTGGGCACGGACGGTGGACGACGTCGCGCGCCGCCGGACGACGCTTGCCGCGCGCGGGCTGCTGACCGAGGAGATCGCGGCTCGCATCGGCGCGGCGGCCCGATCCGAATCGCTCGTCCCCGCTGTAACGTGAAGGTGTGAGCCGGGGATTTCGCGATGCCGACGCCACGCAGGCCATGAGCGACGCCGCCATTGCGGGCGCCATCGACAGGGTGCTGAGCCGCGGCCGGGAAGAAACGCCCAATGGCGACGGCCTTTGCCAGGATTGCGGTCACGAGATCGGTGACGAACGGCTGGCGGCTCTTCCTTCAGCGGTTCGATGCGTGAGCTGCCAGGCGGCGTGGGAGCAGTCGAACCCCTACTGAGTGCCTACTCGGCTCGCGACTCGTCCGCGGGATCCTGGGCGATGAGGACGAAGGCCATCACCAGCACCAGCCCGAGTGCCGGGGGCCCGTAGTCGGACACCGGCCCGGTCGGGAACGCGACACGAATCACCATCGACGCCGCGAGGTAGATGCCGCCGAGCACGAGAAAAATCTTGAATCGACGCGCGGCCATGCGCAGTTGGCGGCGGATGCCTCCAGGGCGCAGGGAGAGCACGGTCGCGATCAGGCCGACGGCAAGCACCAGCCCGAGCACGAAACCACGCATCCCAGCAGTTTGAACCGCCCACGCGCGCGTCTACTTACAAATGTTTTTGAATTCGGCGCCGGCCGGATTTTCAATACTCGGCCGGGCAAGGGCGTTTTGATCTTCATGAGGCTCGAAGCTTTCGGCGAAGCCTGCAAATTTGTGCTGGGTGGGCGAGATAGCTCCGTCCGGTAGCCCGCACGATTCCCTGCCGCGCCCACCGGCGACCCCGGCAACCGGATCCCGCACGAAGCAACCAAACGGACTTTTGCTTCGTGTCGGTTTGCTGCTCGCGCTCCTGGTGCCGGCCGCGTTCACGTCGCCGTGGTACGTCGCCTACGCGGCGCCGCTGCCTGACGTCTCGCAGCTCGACAACGACGTTTCCGCGGACACGATCCTCTACGCGAGCGACGGCAAGACCGCGATCGCGGACCTGCATCCGCCCGGATACCAGCACTACTACGAGCCGCTCTCGGCGATGGGCACGGCGCTGCCCGACGCCATCGTGGCCATCGAGGACCGCAACTTCTACTCTGAGCCCGGCATCGATCCCGCCGGCATCGCGCGCGCCGCGATCGTCGACATCAAGGCGCGCGACACGGTGCAGGGAGCCTCGACCATCACGCAGCAGCTCGTCAAGGTGCGCCTGCTCGGCGATCAGCCGACGATCCAGCGCAAGCTGACCGAAGCGCTGCTTGCGTTTGCGGTTGAGCGACGCTACTCGAAGTCGCAGATCCTCGAGATGTATTTGAACAGCGTGTCCTTCGGCAACTCCGCGGTCGGGACCGCGGCGGCGTCGCAGATCTTCTTCCACCGGAGGACGGCGGACCTCGACCTCGCGCAGGCCTCGATGCTCGCGGGCCTCGTCCGCGGGCCGACCCTCTACAGCCCGTTCGCGCGCTGGGAGGCGGCGAAGGCGCGCCAGCACGAGGTGCTCGTGGCGATGGTCGGCGACGACAAGATCACCCAGGCGCAGGCGGACAAGGCCTTCAAGGAGGACCTGAGCCCGCCGGCGCACATGTTCAAGCCCGCGAACCCGACGATCGCGCCGGGCTTCGTCAGCTACGTGACCGGCCACCTGAAGCAGAAGTTCGGCAACGAGACGACTTACGGCGGCGGCCTGCGCGTCTACACCACGCTCAACCTGACGCTGCAGGACATCGGCCAGAAAGCGATCAGCGGAACCCAGGCGGACGTGGCGTGGCGCCGCGTGCAGCAGGGCGCGCTAGTCGCGATCGACCCGAGCTCGGGTGCGATCGTTGCCATGGTGGGCTCGGCCAACCCGAACACCGACGGCGGGCAGTACAACCTCGCCGTGTGGCCGCCACGAAATCCAGGGTCGTCGATGAAGATCTACACGTACACGACCGCGATCGCGAGCGGCAAGTACACGATGACGACGCCGGTCCAGGACGGGCCGTTCCAGTACAACGACGTGGGGTCGCAGACCGTGTACAAGCCCCAGAACTACGACGGCACGTATCACGGCACGTGCCAGGTGCAGCAGTGCATGGGCAACTCGCTGAACATCCCGGCCGTGAAGGTCGAGCTCGGAGTCGGAGTCCCCGATGTCGTGCAAACGGCGCGCGCGATGGGGGCGCCGCCGTGGCAGCAGCAGAAGGACGGAAGCTTCAGCAACAACGATGACCCCAACAGCTTCGGGCCCTCGCTCACGCTTGGAGGCTATGGCGAGACCCCGCTGCAGATGGCGACCGCCGCCTCGGTGCTCGCCGCGCAGGGCGTGCTGCACGAGCCCTTTGCGATCGCCCGCGTCCAGCGTGGAGGCGCGACGATATACCAGCACGCCGACAACGCGCGTCAGGTCGTCGACCCAAAGGTCGCCTTCATCATGGCGACGATGATGTCGAAGGACGAGAACCGGGCGATGATCTTCGGCCGCAACTCACAGCTGACGATCCCTGGTTGGCAGGTGGCGGTGAAGACGGGCACGTCCGACAGCTTCGCCGACGCCTGGACGATCGGATTCACGCCCAGGATCGCGGTCGCGGTCTGGATGGGCAACCCCGACTGGCGGATCAAGATGGTCGAGGGCTCGGACAGCTACATGGTCGCGGTGCCGGCGTGGCACTCGTTCCTCGATCAGGCGCTGCCGCTCTTCGGCCCCGAGCAGTGGTACTCGCCGCCCCAGGGCATCGTCGCCGCGTGGGGCGACTATTACCTGCCCGGCACCGTGCCGTCCCAACAGCCGTGGACATACACGCCGTCCCCGCCGAGCAGCGGCGGCAGCCACAAGAAAAAGAAGCACTAGCCGAAACCGCGCGCCCGGTCCGGTCGTGCTAGCGTAGTCCGCGCTGTGGGTGCCTCGATGCTTGTCCGCATCCTCACGCGCCGGCGCGCGATCGACCACGCCGGCTGCTGCACCTGCCTCTGTAGTTAGCCGGAACCCGTCTTCAGTTTTCCGACTAACCAACTCACTGGAGGCACGCCAAATGAGCGTCACCGACGAACTCGTCCGCAACAACCAGTCGTACGCCGGCTCGTTCAAGAAGGGAGACCTTCCCCTGCCACCGGCCAGGCACGTCGCCGTGCTCGCATGCATGGACGCGCGCCTTGACGTGCACAAGATCCTCGGCCTGCAGGAGGGCGACGCGCACGTGATCCGCAACGCCGGCGGCGCGGCGACGGACGACGCGATTCGCTCGCTGGCGATCTCGCAGCGCCTGCTCGGCACGAAAGAGATCGTCCTCATCCACCACACCGACTGCGGGATGCTCACGTTCCACGACGACGACATCAAGCACAAGATCGAAGAGGAGACGGGCATCCGTCCGGCATTCGCTTTCGAGGCGTTCAGCGACCTCGACAAAGACGTCAAGCAGTCGATCGCGCGCATCAAGGCCAGCCCGTTCATCCCCCACAAGTCCAGCATCCGTGGTTTCGTCTACGACGTCCGCAGCGGCAAGCTCGACGAGGTCGGGGTGGCGGCGGCCGTCTAGCCCGTTCGCAGCGCAGTCAGGGCCGCCACCGCCTCGTCGAGTCTCGCGCGAGGCAGGCGGCCCGACTCGACCGCCGACTTGATGGCGTCATAGGTCGCGTCCGCCACGGCCAGGTCGTGGGCGACCATCACCATGTCCCCTCCGGCGGCGAGAAACTGCACCGCCGCCTCGGGCGTGGGGGTACTGGAGGTGATGGCGCCCATCTGCATGTCGTCGGAGAGGATCGCGCCCTTGAACCCGAGCTCCTGCCGGAGCAACGCGACCGTCGCCGGCGAGAGGTCGGCCGAGCGCTTGGGGTCGAGGGCCGGGTAGTAGAGATGCCCGAGGAGGACGAAGTCGGTGCCGTGCGCGACGGCTTCGCGGAACGGCGGCAGGCCACGCGCCCGGATCGTGGCCAGGCTCTCGTCGATGCGCGGCAGTTGAGTCTCTGAGCTGACCGACGTGTCGCCGTGGCCGGGGAAGTGCTTCGCCGCCGAGAGCATGCCGGCGGCGTGGATCCCGTCGACGACCGGGCCTACCGACCTCGCGACCACGGCGGGATCCGTGCCGTAGCAGCGGCCCCACATCACCGACGAAGGGCCGGAGCAGACGTCCGAGACCGGACCCAGGTCGACGTCGAAGCCCAGGCGTCGAAGCGCCGATGCCATCGCCGTCGTCGCCGCCTGGCCGGCGGGCATCGCCGCGCACGGCACCGAGGTCGCGGCCAGGCAGACGCCGCCGCCTTCCTGGTCCGTCGCGGCGAGCATGCGGTGGCGGGAGACCGCGCGCAGCCGCGCCAGCAACGCCGAGAGGTCCGCGTCCGAGGCCGCGTTGCGGTTCAGGTTGACGATCAGCAAGCCGCCGAACTGATGCTTCTGCCAGTCGGCCACGATGGCGTCGGTGAGCGGTCCCTGGAACCCGACCATCATCACCGCGCCGACCTCCTCGTCGAGAGTGAGCCTGGGCGACGGTGAGGGTGCTGGGCTGGCGGACGGCGAGGGCGAGGCCTGGCGCCCGGTGGGCTGGCCCGCGCAGGCTGCCGTGATCGCGGCAAGCAGCAGGAGGGTCGCGAGTGCCTTCGTCATCGCCTGACGTCTAACGGGAGGTCTGGCTGGTTGGTTCCCTGGACTCCCAGCGCGGCCGGAGCTCGGCGACGGACGCGTCGACGGCGTCGACGAAACGCTGGATGTCGTCCTCGCCCATCGGCGTCGAGAGCGCGCCCATGGCGCGCGGCGCCATCAGCGCTCCGTGGTTGAGCAGATCCAGAAACAGGTCTCGCGTCTTCTGCCTGTCCCCGGCGGCCATCGTCCGGTAGTCGACGACCGGCGTGTCCGTGAAATGCAGCGCGAGCATGGAACCCGCGCCGTTGACCTGCACGGGCACGTGATGCGACGCGAACACCTCGGTCAGTTGCTCGCATACGCGCGCGCCTTTGCGGTTGAGGTCGTCGTACACGTCGGGAGTCAGCTCTTTCATCGCCGCCACCCCCGCCGCCATCCCGAGCGGGTTGCCGTTGTAGGTTCCGCCCTGCGCGATGTTCGGCTCCCGCCGCGGGTCGAGCAGCTCCATGACGTCGGCGCGGCCGCCGAACGCCGCGACCGGAAGACCGCCCCCGATGATCTTGCCGAGCGTGGTCAGGTCCGGGACGATGCCGTACAGCTCCTGCGCGCCGCCGGGCGCGACGCGAAACGAGATCACCTCGTCGAAGATGAGAAGGATCCCGAGCTCGTGTGTGACGTCCCTCAGGCGCCGCAGGAACTCGGGCGTTGCGGCGATGACGCCACCTGCGCCGATGATCGGCTCGAGGATCACGGCCGCGAGCCGCGAGCCCTCGCGGCGGATGATCCGCTCGGCCGCGGGGGCGTTGTTGAACGGCAGGACGACGACCTCCTCGAGCGCCCAACCGGGAGTGCCCATGGAGTCCGGCGCCGCCCTGGGATCGTCGGCCGGGCCTGCCTCGGCGGGGGCCGGATGCGTGCTGACCTCGGCGTAGTCGTGCGTCCCGTGGTAGCCACCCTCCATGCGGGCGATGCTCGGCCGGCCGGTGAACGCCCGGGCCAGCCGCATGGCGAACATCGTCGCCTCGGTGCCGGAGTTGCAGAACCGCACCGCGTCAAGGCTCGGCACGCGCTCGCAGAGCAGGGTCGCGAGCTCCACCTCGACCGGGTTCGCCGCCGCGAAGCCGGTGCCGCGCGCGGCCTGCGCGCGGATCGCCTCCACGACCTTCGGATGAGAGTGGCCGAGGATCATCGCCGTGTAGTTGCCGATCATGTCGATGCGCTCGGTCCCGTCGACGTCCCACACGCGGCAGCCCTCGCCGCGCTCGATGTAGAGGGGATAGGGCGCGAAGTAGGTGGTCGTGCGCGTGGTCCCACCCGGCATCACCGTGACGGCGCGTTCGTGGAGCGCGCCAGACCGCGGGGTGGTCTCGCGGTACACGACCTCGGGATCGATCACTTGGCTACGATACCCGCAGGCGGCCGTGGAGCGGGGTGGGACAACCACGGTACGAAGGAGCCGCCAATGAGCACAGTCGCTGCCGATCGCACAGGCATCACCGACCACGAGTCAGAGCAGATCGAGCGCGCCAACGCGTCGGGGCGGACGGCCGTCGTCTTCATCCATGGCCTCTGGCTGCTGCCGAGCAGCTGGGACCGCTGGGCCGAGCTGTTCGAGGCCGCCGGCTACTCCGCCGTCAAGCCCAGCTGGCCCGACGACCCGGAGACCGTCGCCGAGGCCAAGGCGCACCCCGAGGTCTTCGCGGGCAAGGGCGTGGGCCAGGTTGCCGACCACGTCAGCGCGATCGTCAAGAGGCTCAGCAAGAAGCCGGCCGTGATCGGCCACTCCTTCGGAGGCCTCCTGGCGCAGATCGTCGCCGGGCGCGGGCTGTCGAAGGCGACCGTCGCGATCGATCCCGCCCCGTTCCGCGGCGTGCTGCCCTTGCCGATCTCCGCGCTCAAGGCAGCGTCGCCCGTCCTGAGCAACCCGACGAACTGGAACAAAGCAATCCCGCTCACGTTCGAGCAGTTCCGGTTCGCCTTCGCCAACGCGGTGAGCGAGGACGAGGCGAGGCAGCTCTATGACACATTCGCGGTGCCGGCGCCCGGCGAGCCTTTGTTCCAGGCCGCGACCGCGAACCTCAACCCGTGGACGCAGGCCAAGGTCGACACGATCAACCCGGAGCGTGGGCCGCTGCTCATCCTCGATGGCGAGAAGGACAACACGGTCCCCTGGGCGATCGCGAACGCCTCCTACAAGAAGCAGAAGCGCAATCCCGGCGTAACCGAGATCAAGAAGATCGCGGGCCGCGGCCACGCGCTGACCATCGACAGCGGCTGGAAGGAAGTTGCGGAGGTGGCGCTGGAGTTCGTCCGCCGCTTCGACTGACGGAAGGTCCGACAGGCTCGACGTTGAGCCACCTCGAGGGTGGCCTGTCGGGAAAGACGCACGCGGCCGACGCCTTGATGGGGCTCGACCCCGTCGACCAGCGTCCCCTGCTCGCGCGCTACGACCTGCAGAAGGCGGCGACGACGCTGACGCGCGAATCGGTAGCCGCGCGGCGCGCCGGCGGGCTCTGGCGGTGGGCCGAGCTGTTGCCCGTGCGCGAATCGCGCTTCGTCGCCCACCTCGGCGAGGGCGACACCGCGCTGCAACCGGCGCGAGGCCTCGCCGCATGGCTGGGACTGCCACGACTCCTGGTCAAGCGCGAGAGCCTGAACCCGACCGGCTCCTTCAAAGCCCGCGGCATGGCGGTGGCGGTGAGCCGCGCGGTCGAGCTGGGCTCGAGGCATCTGGTCGCGCCGTCTGCAGGCAACGCCGGGGGTGCGCTCGCCGCCTACGCCGCTGCCGCGGGCGTGCGCGCGACGGTGATCATGCCGGCGGACGCGCCGGCCCAGAACCAGGTGGAGGTCCTCGCCACCGGCGCCGACCTGCTCCTGCTCGACGGCCTGATCACCGACTGCGGGCGGCTGGCCGGCGTGATACGCGACGAGCTCGGCGCCTTCGACCTCAGCACCCTGAAGGAGCCCTACCGCGTCGAGGGCAAGAAGACGATGGGTTTCGAGCTGGCCGAGCAGCTCGGCTGGCGGCTGCCCGACGCGGTCGTCTATCCGACCGGTGGCGGCTCCGGCATCGTCGGCATGTGCAAGGCCTTCGACGAGCTCGAGGCGCTGGGCCTGATCGACGCGGAGAGGCCGCGGATGTTCTCCGTCCAGCCCGATGGCTGCGCGCCGATCGTGCGCGCGTTTCGGCAGGGCGAGCGGTTCGCGAAGGCGTGGGAAGGGGCCTCGACCGCGGCCGCCGGCCTTCGCGTGCCGTCGGCGGTCGGCGACTTCCTGGTCCTCGACTGCATCCGCAAGTCCGGCGGGTCCGCGGTGGCAGTGCCGGAGGCCGATATCGTCGCCACGCGGTCAGCGTTGGGTCGCCTGGGACTCGGCTACGCGAGCCTCGAAACCGCGGCGGCCGCGGCGGGGCTGAAGGCGCTCGTCGAGTCTGGGCTGGTCAGAGCGAGCGAGACCGTCGTCCTCTTCGACACCGGCGCCGGATTCAAATCCGACCCGCCTGACTTCCCGGCTCCGAACACCGTCCCCAACGATGCCGGCTTCTGGAAGGAGAAGGTGATCCCTAGGCTGCGCTGACCCTCCGCAGCGCGGCCACGATCCAGAGCACTCCTTTCTGGTCCAGGACCTCGCGCAGACCCCGGCTCTCCGAGGTGGCGATGATCCGCTCCGGCGGGTGCAGGAAGATGTGGAACTCGCGGCGCATCAGGAACAGCAACGAGTTGGCGAGCCACAGGGCGGCGGCCGTCCACCAGGTCCGGCGCGGAAAGCTCATGAGCAGGACTTCGCGCGCGTGCTCGGCGGCGGCGCCGGCGAGGCGGGGCATGTCGGGGTAGCAGCAGATCACGCGGTTCAGGACGACGACGTCCGCGCTGTCGACCTGCGCGGCGGCCTGCGCGAAGTCCATGACCTTCCGCTCCACCCTGTCGGCGAGTCCCGCCTCCTCCAGCAGCTGCCTGGCGATGTCCTCGTACGTGGGTGTGAGCTCGATGCTGACGGCCCGCGCGGCGCCGGCCTTCAGCAGCTCGAGCTGGATGGCGCCGATGCCGCCGCCCACCTCGAGCACCGTGCGCCCCGCGACGCCCTGCGCCTTCAGGTAGTCGACGATGCGCCGCGACGTCGCGTCGAGACCTTTGCGCCGGTAGCGCTTCGCCTCCGCGCGGGCGCTGCGTTCACTGAACACCCAGCGGTAGCCCTTGGGCGAGCAGCAGTCGCTCACCGGGTCAGATCCATCCGCGGCGCCTGAAGAGCCAGAGCTGGATCAGCGTCGCGATGAGCATCGTGGCGACGCCGACGGCGAAGGCGCTGTAGGGGCTCTCGAGCACGTTGACCAGGTACGAGAAGTTCATGCCGAAAAAGCCGGTGAGGAAGCTCAGGGGCAGGAACAGGCTGGCGATGACCGTCAGCGCCTTGGTCGTCTCGTTGAGGCGGTTCGAGACGGTCGAGAGGTAGACGTCCATCGCGCCCGTGAGCAGGTCTCGGAGCGAGTCGGCGGTTTCGTACTGGCGGACGATGTGGTCGTACACGTCGCGGTAGTACAGGGTCATGTCCGCCTGCTGCAGGTGGATGCCGTGCGTGATCAGGGCCTGGAACACGTCGCGCTGCGCGCCCAGAAAGCGGCGGAGCTCCGTGACGGTGTGCTTCAGGTGGTAGATGCGCTTGAGCTGCTCATCGGTGGCCTTCTCCGTGATCTCGTCCTCGAGCTCGTCGACCTCGTCGTCGAGCTTGTCGAGGACTGGAAACGTCGCGTCGACGAGCGTGTCGATCGCCATGTAGGTGAGGAATGCGGGCTTGCCATGTGTCAGCTCCGGGCTCTTCTTGATCCGCTCCTGCAGCTCCTTGAGCTGCTGCGAAGGCTCGAGGTGGACGGTGATCAGGTAGTGCTCACCGACGAAGAGGTGATGCTCGCGGAGGGCGATGTCGTTGTTGTCCCACACCGCGACGAAGATGACCGTGAAGTTGTAGTCCGTGTACTCGTCGACCTTCGGTCGCTGGTCCTGGTGCTGGATGTCCTCGATCGTCAGGGGGTGGAACTTGAACGTGTGCTCGAGGAGGTCGTAGTCGGCCTGGTCAGGTGCTTCGATGTCGAGCCAGAAGCCGTCCTCGTGCGCCGCGTTGAAGCATTTGGTGATCTCCTCGACCCGGGTGGCGGGGGTGTGCCCGGCCGTCGTGAGAAGCGTCCTCACGGCCTCTTGATCCCGGTCGCCGTGGCCGCGACGCCCAGCGCCACGTAGGTCGCCGCCGCGACCCGACCGGCACGTCGGCGCGCGCGATCGCCGCGGAGGAAGCGCCGGGCTACCGCCGCGGCCGCCAGCACGTAGGTGGCGTCGACGGCGATGGCGATCGCGATATAGGCGA
>VBJE01000323.1 GCA_005879675.1 Chloroflexota bacterium | reverse complement strand
ACGACGATCTCGGTCGACATCAGGCCGCTCGACACCTGCCCGCAGCCGCCGGGCATCCGGTTCGTGACCAACGTCTACCTGGTCACCGCGAACGCCCCGCTGAAGCCGGACAAGCGCGCCAACCTCGTGCTGCGGTACTCGAACCTGGAACCGGATCCGGCGAGCGTGTACCAGGCGTCCGACCCCGCCGGTCCCTGGACCGCGTTGAGGTCCCAGCCCGGCCAGCCCTACACCATCGAGACGACCACGACGACGTTCGGCTATTTCGCCGCGGGATACTCCTCGAGCTCGCCGGCGCCGGGCGCGGTCACGGTCGGCGGTGGGCAGCTGCTTCCGATCGTCGTCGCGGTGCTGATCGTGATCGTGGTCCTCGCCGGCCTGCCGCTGGCGATCATGCGCCGGCGGTCATCTTCGGACAGCGATTCCTGACCTATGCCAACTATTCGTATTTGATGGCTTCGAACACGGTGCCGCACTTGCGGCAGCGGTACTGGAGCGTCATCGCCTGCGTCCCGAACAGCGAGATGACCTCGGCATCACGCTGCTTGCAGTGAGGGCAGGCCGGTTCAGCTCGCGGCTTGTTTCGCGGCGGTGGGCGGCGCGTACTTCTTCTCCTCGAGGCCTCGCAGCATGCCGAAGGTGTGCGCGTCGATCGCGCCCGGCGTGCCGCGGCGGCGCAATGGATCCCAGGCTTTCCATTGGATCTCCACGCGTGGGGCTTTCATCTCGAGCTGCTCCTCGAGCCGGCCGCGCAGCTCGGCCGGGCCCATCGCCAGCTTGCCTTCGCCATGCAGCGACGCCGTTTCGCCGTCCGGCGGGCCGAACCACTCTATGGCCTCGCGCCAGGCCAGCTGAAGCGGGGCGTCGTCGATGCCCGAGCGGAGCCAGCTGCGGCCGTGAAGGAAGTGGTAGCGCTCCTCCAGGAGCATCTTGCGCAGCCGGTGCTGAAGCACCTCGACCGAGCCGCTGACGCAGGACTCGATCATCACCGTGAACGCGGTGTCGAGGATGGCGTTCGCGGCCACGAACTGGCTCCACTCCGTCCAGGGCTCGTCGAAGTAGGCAAGGTTGCGCAGCTTCGCGGGGTCCGACTCGCGGTCGGGTGCGCGAGGGTCGTCGCCCAGCGGCTCGAGGCATCCGTAGAGCACCCGGCTGTGGCCGAGGTCGTCGAGGCCCATGGCGGCCGCGGCGATGTCGGCCTCGAGCGAGGGTGCGCGAGTCGCCCACTCGGCGTAGCGCAGGCCGAGCATCTGCTTGTTGTCGGCGATGCTCAGCACCAGGTCGGAAAGGCTCAAGGCTCTCCGGGTTGCCAGAGAGAGATCACGTTGTCCTTGCGGACGATGGCCATCTCGCACCAGCGCTCCTCGTCGTAGGTGGCGCGCGCGTAGGCCATGGCGAGGTCGTCGTCGGGCGCGACCACGCTGCCGACGAGGTGCAGCGGGTCGACGCGAGCTTTGCGCGCGAAGACCTCGTACTCCACCGCGTCGGCGGCCGGCCTGCGTCATGCGCCCGGTGGTCCAGGGCGGGTCCCACACCACGTTGACGCGGACCTCGTTCACGCCCGGCTCGCGGAGCAGCCGTTCGCGCACGTCGTCGAGGATGAACTCCGATGCGGGGCAGCCCATGGCCGTGAACGTGAGGTCGACCTCGACCACGCCGCCCTGCTCGCTGATGCCGTAGATCACGCCCAGGTCGACGAGGTTGACCGGCATCTCGGGGTCCTCGACCTCGGCGAGCGCGTCCCAGTAACGCTGGGTCATGACTTGGGCGACCGCTGCGGCGGAGTCGGCGGATCTTCGGCGCCCATGCAGCCCATCTGCGTCGTTGCCTCCTGCGCTCCTCGCTCACGCATCAACGGATGCGCTCGCTGCGGTGCTCGTCGGCGCCTAGCATCTGGGCCGCCTGGATCGCCGAATCTCTCGCCGCCACCACCACATCAGTCGCCTTGGTGGTGCGCCTTGCGGAAGTTGTGGAACTCTTGCTGGAACATGGCGACCATCTCCGCGTTGCGCGGGCCTCGGGCTCGCCAGCGTAGGAGGACGTCGTCC
>VBJE01000085.1 GCA_005879675.1 Chloroflexota bacterium | reverse complement strand
TAAAGCGCGCCGCGAAAGGCCAGCTCCTCGCCGATCGACACGACGACGGCCGCGACGGCGAGCCCCGCCGGCAGCAGAGGGGCCGCCCCGGCGCGCACCGCCGCGGGAAGCAGCAGGACGGCCCCCAGCGCCAGGCCGCCGAGCAGTCGGATGCCGAATCGCGAAGTGCCCAGGCCAAGCCGCTCCGCCGGCCACCCGGCCGCCACAGCCGCCAGCGCGACCCCACCGAGGATCAGCGCCGCAACCGTCAGGCCGGGCTGCATCGCCACGATCGCGCGCGACCACTCCAGGACAACCACCGACAGGGCGACCACGCCCGCTCTTCCCCACCTGTGGGGAAGTACCCGGCGTAGCCGGGGGAAGGGGCCGACCTGTATCAACCGGTCAGCCGCTCGGGTGACGAATAGACGTTGAAGCGCTCGCCGCGCAGAAAGCCGACCAGCGTCTGGTTGAACTCGCGGGCCAGCGCGACGGCAAGGCTCGAGGGCGCGCCGACCGCGGCCACCACGGGAATGCCGGCCGTGATCGCCTTCTGCACGATCTCGTAGCCCGCCCGCCCGCTCACGACGAGGATGGCGCCGGACAACGGCAGTCGCCGATCGAGCAGCATCCTGCCGACGACCTTGTCGAGCGCGTTGTGCCGGCCGATGTCCTCGCGCATGCAGAGCAGGACGCCCTGCTGGTCGAACAGCCCGGCCGCGTGCAGGCCACCGGTTCGCTCGAAGACTCCCTGCCCCGACCGCATCTTTTCGACCAGCTTGGGCAGAAGCCCAGCCTCGAAGCTGGGACCCGAGCCGAGAGCCGCGAGGTCGCGGCGCAGGTCTTCGATCAGGACCGCGCCGCAGACTCCGCAGGCCGAGCTCGACAGCATCGAGCGCTCGGGCCTACGGCGGGGAGCCTGCGTCAGCCGGACGTCGACCTGGTTCGAATCCATGATCGAGGCGTCGACGCCGACCCGCGGTTCGCTCTCGCCGGATTCGGCGCTGATCCGCATCCCCTTGACGTCCGCGGCCGACCGCACGATCCCTTCGGCGTAGAACAGACCGAGCGCCAGCTCCAGGTCGTGTCCCGGGGTGCGCATGACCACGGACAGGGGCGAGCCGTCGAGGAGCAGCTGCAGCGGCTCCTCGGTCACGACCGCGTCCGGCGAATCGCTCCAGCGCCCCGCCTCCCACCGGCGGATTCGGACGCCTGGCGCCTCGGGCTTGGCCACCTAGCCCTCGGCCACGCGGAGCCGCCGCACGCCCCGCGGCACCGCGGTCGTCACGGCGAACCCGTGCCACGACGTGACCCGCTCCGGCTTCAGCTCGATGACCGGCGGCACCTGCGAGGGCTCGATGCCATAGCGCTCCGCGATCGACGCGCCGTCGGTGGAGGCGGTGAACGAGCCGCGCACGCACGCCCCGACCATCAACGACGGGCGGAACCGGTGGTGCGACTCCACGACCAGCGCCCCGGGCGACCCGACCCGCGGCCGGCCGCTGGTGGGGGCGACGCTGACCTGGCCGCGGTCGACCTCCCAGAACGCGGGGCGGATCACCGGCTGCCCGCCCTCCATCCAGCACGCGTAGCCGCGCGAGACCCCGGCCAGGCGCCGGCTGACCTCGGCCGGAACCGCGGGAACGCGCGCCGCCTGCGCGGAGGGAAAAGGCGCCCCCTCGACGATGTCCGCGTCGCTCAGGCGCAGCCGGAGCACGACGCGGTTGTAGGGCATCCATTCCCGCGGCAGGCGCGCCAGGTCGAGCACGTAGCCGGCCACGAATGGCGCGTTGCGCAGCGCGTAGCCGGCCATCCCGAGGAAGTAGGCAGGGCCGTCGAGGACCGCCCTGATGTCGTTGGAGAGGTTCAGCGGGTCGGAGACCTCGAGCGTGCCGCGCAGCAGCACAGCCCGATCGCCCCCGTCGACCAGGAATGCGGCTCGAGGATCACGCTTGGCGATGATCGTCTTCGCCGCGTAGCGCGAGGTCGTCATCCACAGGGAGCCCTGCGCGAAGCTGAAGACCGCCGGGTTGACGAGCGGCAGGCGGCCGGAGCGCAGCGCGAGCATGCCGATCGAGGACCGGCCGAGGATGGCGTTCGCGGCGCGGGTGAGCTTCATCTGGCCAAAACTTTAGGACTCGAGGGCCGCCCGAATGCGCTCGAGGGCGCCGTCCAGGCGGCGCCGGACCATGCCGTCCATCCGCCGCGCGACCGCGGCGCCCAGGACGGACCCCGGCGGCTCGTAAGCGATCCGCAGCTCGATGCGGACGCCCTCCGGGGTCGCGCGGAACCGAAACCCGCCCTCCTGCTTGATCAGCCCGGACTCGGACTCCCAGCCGATCACCTCCGGCCTGCGCCAGCGGCTCAGGCGGAGAACGTTCTTGAGGGGAACCCCGAGCGTGACCATCTCGACGTCGAACCGAGCGCCGAGGCCGCGCGACCTGGAACCTGTCGGCTGCCACCGGCTCACGCCCTCGAGCACCTGGGGCACGTGCCTGTAGTCGGCGAAGTAGTCGAAGGCGCGCTCGGGCGTCGTCTTCACGTCGATCGAGGAGGCGAACTCCAGCCGCGCCATCGCAATCACCAAGATATGTATGTGGTCACCTGGCAGGCGGGGAAAGTCTCGACGCAGGCCTCGGTGGACGTCCCCCACCCGATCTCGGGGGCCAGGCTCCGTGACATCTACATGGAGTCGGTCAAGGCGCTGACCTTCGGCCTCGCGAAGTTTCGCAACAACTCTGTCGTCGTCGGCCCGGTCACCCTTCTGCGGTTTGGCCGCGCGACGGTGACGCGCACGTCGGTGGATTGGCCGATCGAAGGCGGCCTGCTCACCGGCGCGAGCGGCGGCCACCTGCGCATCCAGTCCTCGGCGGGCCACGTCGAGGCGGTGGTGACCGGCTACAGGCCCATCCTGCCGCGGCCCCTGTACGCCGCCACCCACCTCCAGGTCCACCTCCTGTTCACGCGCCTGTACCTGCTTGGGCTTCGCGGCCGGGAGCCGAGCCCGGGCCCGACGCCATCGCAGGAGGACCGCATCCGCGCCGCCGGCGTCGACGTCGCCTTCTGCCTCACCCTCGCCCGCCTCACCGGGCGCCGCCGCCTGGGCCGGACGATCGCCGTCGCGGCCGCGTACCACGTCGTCTGCTGGAGCGTGTGGGGCCGCACCCTCGGCGGGATCGTCATGCGCCAGCGCGTCGTCGCGGTCGACGGAACGCCGCTGCTTCCGACGCAGGCGATGCTGCGTTTCGCGCTGCTGCCCACGTCGTGGATCTCACGCCGCCCGGTCCACGACGAGATCGCGCAGTCGACCGTGATCGCCCTCTGAAATAAGAAGGGGCGGCCGGGAAGGCCGCCCCTTGCCGCATCGAAGGGTCAGGAGTTAGGCGCGCGCACCCGAGGTGGTGCCGCCCGTCTGCATCCAGAGGGCCGGCTTGTTCGGGTAGAGCACGAGCACGAGAACCGCGACGAGGATCGCGATGACGAACGCCACGATGTCGAACCGACCGATGGTGATCTGCGTGAAGATCTGGTAGACGATCTCGAGGATCGCGTACACGACGAGCGCGCGAACCCAGCTGATGTTGCCGATGGGGTCGAACCCAGCGATCATCATGCCCGCGCCGAACGCGATGCCCGCCACCGGAGCCGTTACGCCCGCGCCGCTACCAAAATTGAAGACCGCGTCGCCGACGAAGCTCGCCGCCGAGCCGACGACCAGAAGAACTCCCATGACCCACAGGAGAATCTTCAGAGCCAGAGGGTTCCACTTTGCGATTGATGACACTACTTGCCTTCCTCCATTTCGACCGCGGTGGATTCGAATTCGTTGAGCGGGCGGCCGTTCAGGTGCAACTTATAGACGGAGTGCACGCAATTAGCAACCATTTGTCACGCAAAAACTTGCGTGCCCCTCAGCCAGACGACCCGCGGCTTGAGCCCGTACGCCCAGGCGAAGGCGCCCTCGTGCTCGGCGTCCCAGAGCGCCAGGTCGGCCAGCTTGTGGGCCGCCACCACCCCCCGGTCCGATCGGGACAGGGAGAGCGCTCCCCCCAGGGTGGCCGCCAGGAGGGCGCGCTCGACCGACATCTTGAACACGGCGACAGCCAGGGCCACGACCACGCTCATGCTCGTGATCCCGCTCGTGCCGGGGTTATGGTCGGTGCCGAGGGCGATCACGGCGCCGGCGTCGATCAGGTCCTTCACCGGGGGCAGCCTGCCGATCGAGAGCGCGGTGCCGGGAGCCAGCGTCGCGACCACGCCCGCGCGCGCGAGCGCGATGGCGTCGCCGCGGTTCGCGCGGAGGAGGTGATCGGCGGAGACCGCGTGCAGCTCGGCCGCCAGGCGCGAGCCGCCGGTGCGCTCGAGCTCGTCGGCGTGGAGGCGCGGGATCAGCCGCTCCTTCATCGCCGCCTTGAGGATGCTCCGCGATTGGGCGACGCTGAAATATCCCCGGTCGCAGAAAACGTCGCAGAACCGTGCCCCCGCCATGTACGCATCCCCGCACCATTCCGAGACCTGTTTCGAGTACGTGCTCATGCGGGCCCGTCGGTCTGGCGGCAGCGCGTGCGCGGCGAGAAACGTGACTTCGATCCGAGGCAGGTCCCGGCGCGTGCCGAGACGCGCGAGCATGCGCGTCGCGTCGAGCTCGCCCTCGCGCTGCAGGTGATACCCGGTCTTCGCCTCGACGGTCGTCGCGCCTCCCTCGAGCCATGACCACAACCGGCGCGCGGTCGCTTCCTCGAGCGCGGCCATCGATTCGGCGCGGGTTGCGCTGACCGTCGCCCGGATGCCGCCACCCGCCTTCGCCACCTCCTCGTAAGACGCGCCCGCGGAGCGCATCGCGACTTCGGCCATCCGGTCGCCGGCGTAGACGGGGTGCGTGTGAGCGTCGATGAGGCCCGCCGTGAGGAGACCTCCCCCGCAGTCATGCTCGTCGGTCACCGCCTCCATCAGCTCGCGCGGCTCGTCCCTCTGCTTGCCGCACCATGCGATCTCCTCGCCGTCGAGGATCACCGACGCGTCCTCGATGACGGCCGCGGGCGTGCCGGTGAACAACCGCCCGATGTTGCGAAGACGTTTCACCGCGAGACCACGGTCTGGCCGCCGACGACGACGTTGGTCACGTCGCGCCCGCTCAGCCCGTACACGACGTAGGCGGGGGTCATCTCGCGCCACAAGCCGCTGGAGGAGTCGAGCGTGATGAAGTCGGCGAGCATGCCGGGCTTCAGCTCGCCCGCCTCCCATCCGAGCGCGCGCATGCCGTTCGAGGTCGCCGCCTGCAGCAGGTCGAGCGGCTGGTGCAGCACGCGGCGGCCGAGTGCCCGCCGCTGGTCGAGCTCGAGCCCACGCGCCTCCTCGAGCATGTCGACGACGACGTTGGAGTCGCTTCCGACGCACAACCGGCTGCCGGCCTGGCTCAGCGCCTGCAGCGGTCCGACGCGGTCGCCGAGGTCCCGCTCGGTGGTGGTGCAGGCGCAGACGTTGACGCCGTTTGCGCCCAGCAGCGAGATGTCATGCGGGTCCAGGTGGATCGCGTGCACCGCCGTCAGGTCCGGCCCGAGGATGCCCTCGCGGTCGAGCAGCTCCGCGGGAGTGCAGCCCTCTACCTCCTTGCACTCCGCCACCTCTGCGGGCTGCTCAGCCAGGTGGACGTGGAGCGGCGCCTGGCGCTCGCGCGCCCAGGTCGCGACGATGCGCATCGACTCCGGGTCGACCGCCCGCACGCTGTGGATCGCGGCCGCGATGCGGACACCGTCGCCGTCGGCGAGATCGTCGACCCTTCGCGCCCAGCTGTCCGCGTCGCCGTCGCTGAAGGACATCTGCTCCAGCTCGAGCGGCCTGCCGTCCAGCCCGCCGCGCAGGTAGCACGCGTCGATCAGCGTGAGCCGGATCCCCTCCTCGGCCGCGGCGTCGATGAGCGCCTCGCCGAGCTCGTTGCCCTGCCCGTGCAGGTAGTGGAACTCGCCGACCGCGGTGATCCCGGCCTCGAGCATCTCCCGAAACACCAGCCGGCCGTGCTTGAAATAGTCGGCGGGGTCCCACTGGGTGTAGCGGTACATGCGCTCGCGCCACTCCCAGAAATCGCCCCCGCCGGACTCCATCTCCCCGCGGAGAAGCCGCTGGAACGCGTGGCTGTGGACGTTGGCGAAGCCGGGCATCGTCCAGCCTTTGAGCATCGTTGCGTCGTGGGGGGCGAACGTGTCCTCCTCGACCGACTTGATGCGCCCGCCCTCGACCTCGATGAGCACGTTCTCGGCGCGGCGGCCGATCCACGCCTGCTCGGCGTGCCATTTTCCGGAGCCGTTCAAAGGCAGAAGCTCCCTCTCCCCGTCGGGGAGAGGGTCGGGGTGAGGGGCTTAATCATCCATCCCGCATCGGGATGCGCACGCCGCGCTCGCGCGCGACCTCGAGAGCGCGGTCGTAGCCGGCGTCGGCGTGGCGCATCACGCCCGTTCCCGGATCGTTGGTCAGCACGCGCTCGAGCTTCTTCGCGGCGGTCTCGCTCCCATCCGCCACCACGACCATGCCGGCATGGATCGAGCGCCCGATGCCGACGCCGCCTCCGTGGTGGACGCTCACCCACGACGCGCCGCTCGATGTGTTGAGCAGCGCGTTGAGGATGGGCCAGTCCGCGATCGCGTCGGAGCCGTCCTGCATCGCCTCCGTCTCGCGGTACGGCGACGCCACCGAGCCGGAGTCGAGATGGTCGCGGCCGATGACGATCGGCGCCTTCACCTCGCCGGTGCGCACCAGCTCGTTGAAGATGCGACCCGCGCGGGCGCGCTCGCCGTAGCCGAGCCAGCAGATTCGCGCCGGCAGCCCCTGGAAGTGGATGCGCGAGGCGGCGGCCTCGAGCCAGCGCACCAGCTGCGCGTCGGCGGCGAACTCCTGGAGGAGGGCGCGGTCGGTGGCGGCGATGTCCGCGGGGTCGCCTGACAGCGCGACCCAGCGAAAAGGCCCTTTGCCCTCGCAGAACAGCGGGCGGATGTAAGCGGGCACGAATCCGGGAAAGTCGAAAGCGCGCGTGCTGCCGCCCAGCCGCGCCTCGGCGCGAAGGCTGTTCCCGTAGTCGAACACCTCGGCCCCGCGGTCGAGGAAGGCAACCATCGCATCGACGTGCCGCGCCATGCTCTCGCGCGCGCGTCTTACATAGGAGTCGGGTTCGTCGAGGCGGAGCTCTGCGGCGTCGTCCGGGGAAAGGCCGGCGGGCACGTAGCTCAAGGGATCGTGCGCGGGCGTCTGATCGGTGACGACGTCGACGTGGACCTCGCGGCGAACCAGCTCGGGCACGACCTCGGCGGCGTTGCCGAGGACGCCGATCGACAGCGCCCTCCCCGCCTTCTTCGCATCGTCCGCGAGCTGGAGCGCGTGGTCGAGGTCGTCGGCGCGCACATCCAGGTAGCGATGCTCGAGGCGGCGGGCGATGCGGTCGTCGTCGACCTCGACGCAGATGGCCACTCCCCCGTTCAGCGTGACCGCGAGGGGCTGCGCGCCGCCCATGCCCCCGAGACCGGCGGTCAGCGTGATCGTGCCCGCGAGCGAGCCGCCGAACCGCTTGCGCGCCACGGCGGCGAAGGTCTCGTAGGTGCCCTGCAGGATGCCCTGGGTGCCGATGTAGATCCACGAGCCGGCCGTCATCTGGCCGTACATCGTCAGGCCCATGGCCTCGAGGCGCCGGAACTCTTCCCACGTCGCCCACTCCGGGACGAGCATGGAGTTCGAGATCAGGACTCGCGGCGCCCACTCGTGGGTGTGGAAGACGCCGACCGGCTTGCCCGATTGCACCAGCAGCGTCTGGTCGCTCTCGAGGCGCTGCAGCTCGCGCACGATCGCGTCGAACGCCTCCCACGAGCGCGCCGCGCGCCCGGTGCCGCCGTATACGACCAGGTCCTGCGGGCGTTCGGCGACCTCGGGATCGAGATTGTTCATCAGCATGCGCATGGCGGCCTCCTGCGGCCACGCCTTGCACGTGATGTCGGCGCCGCGCGGAGCACGAATGGTCCGCGTCACCTGAGGCGGCCCGTCACCGACTCCGCCGCCTCGATGACCTCGCCCCTGCGGATCATGGCCTCGGCGGCGGCGAGCTCCGGCGCCACCACGCGGTCGGGCCCGACGCCCTTGACCTGAGTGCGCAGCAGCTTGCGCACCGCGCTCGTGGCAGGTGCCGGCTCGAGCGGATGGCGAAGCTCCTGCGCGCGCGCCGCGGCGCAGAGCTCGACGGCCAGGATGCTCGCGAGGTTGTCGAGCACGGTCCGGAGCTTCAGGGCGGCGCCCCAGCCCATGGAGACGTGGTCCTCCTGCATGCCGGAGGTCGGCACCGAGTCGACGCTCGCGGGCGCGGCAAGGCGGCGATTCTCGGCCACCAGGGCCGCCGCCGTGTACTGCGCCACCATCAGGCCGGAGTTGACGCCCGGCTCCTCAGCCAGAAACGGCGGCAGGCCCTGGGAACGGTGCGGATCGAGCAGCCGGTCCACGCGCCGCTCGGCGATCGACCCGACCTCGGCCGCGGCGATGGCGAGGAAGTCGGCGGCGAACGCCAGCGGCTCGCCATGGAAGTTGCCGTTGGACTCGACCTCCCCGTTCTCGAAAACGATCGGGTTGTCGATCGTCGACGACAGCTCGACCTCCGCCGTGCGGCGCGCGAACTCCAGGGTGTCGCGCGCGGCCCCCGCCACCTGCGGGCTGCATCGCACCGAGTACGAGTCCTGGACCGCGTGCTGCGAGTGGCGATGGGAGGTGACGATCTGCGAGCCGGCCATCAGGCGCGAGAGGTTGGCGGCGCTCGCGGCCTGGCCGGCGTGCGGCCGCACCTCGTGGAGCCGAGCCTGGAACGCGCGGTCCGTGCCAAGCAGCGCCTCGGCCGACATCGCGGCCGTCACGTCGGCGGTCCGGAAGAGCCGTTCCGCGTCGGCGCACGCGAGGACCAGCATGCCCAGCATGCCGTCCGTGCCGTTGATGAGCGAGAGGCCTTACTTGGTCTCGAGCCTGACGAGCTTGAGCTTTGCCGCGCGCAGCGCCTGGGCGGCCGGCCTGCGCCCGCCCGATGCGTCGACGACCTCGCCTTCGCCCACCAGGGCAAGACCGATGTGCGCGAGAGGCGCGAGGTCGCCGCTGCAGCCGACCGACCCGTAGCGCGGGACGACCGGCGTGATGCCTTCGTTGAGCATCGCGAGCAAGGCCTCGGCGAGCAGCGGGCGCACCCCGGACATGCCCATCGCCAGGGTGCGAGCGCGCAGCAGCATGGTCGCGCGCACGACCTCAACGTCGACCGGCGGCCCCACGCCCGCGGCGTGGGAGCGGATGAGCGCCAGCTGGAGCTCCGGCTGGCGAAGCGGAGCCACGCGCGTGCCCGCGAGCGCGCCGAAGCCGGTCGAGACTCCGTACACCGGATCGCGCGAGCTGGCTGCGCGCTCGACGCGGGTGCGGCTGCGCTCCATCTTCGTGCGCGCGGCAGAGGCGAGCGCGACCTTCTCGCCATGACGGGCGACGGCGACGACCTGGTCCTCGGTCAGGCCAGGGCCCCGCAACGTGACCGTCACGAAGGCAGCCTAAATGTTCTTGATGGGCTTGGTCTTCCCCGCTTGCGGGGAAGTACCGGCCGAAGGCCGGGGATGGGGCCTCACGGCGCCGGCAGGTAGCGAGCCTTGGTGGGTACGCCGTCCTTCGTCGACAGCACCCATGTCGATCCCTTCTCGAACCCGCCGTCGCCTGCGCGAATGACGTGGCGCGCGACCAGGTCCTCGACCAGCTCCCACACGATGTCGCCGTGGGTGCACAGCACGGTGTGGTCCAGCTTCGTGTTGCTCAGGAACTCGTGCAGGCCATCGAGACCGTGGCCTTCCGCCAGCTCGATCGACTGCTTGACCGGGAGCTTACGCGCGCGACCCACCGGCTCGACGGTCTGCATGCAGCGCAGATACGGGCTGGAGAAGATGGCCCCGACCGGGAAGGGTTCGAAGACGGAGACGAGCTCCTCCGCCTGCTTCTGACCTTTCTTGCTCAGCGGGCGGAGACGGTCGTCGCCCGTCCAGTGGCCGCGGCTGCCGGCCTTGGCGTGCCGGACAACGTAAAACGTGCGCAGGTCAGCTCATCCAGTCACGCAGGCGCTTGCGGTCTCCAGCGCGATCAGCTCGCCGGCCACGAACGCCCTCCTCCCGCTCACCTTCGCGGCGCGCAGCCACGCCTGCGCGGTGACGCTGTCCTGGTGCTCGCCGAGCACGGTCTGGAGCTTGGCCGCGGCGCGGGCAAACCCGCTCGCGTCGCGCCCGGCGACCGGCGCGACGGCCTCGGCCGCGTACCGCGCGCGCTTGGCGAGGATGCGGATCCGGTGCAGCTCCGGGTCGGTCGGCATCACGGGCAGCTGGCGCACCGCCGAGCGCAGCCGTCGCCAGGGCGTGGTCGCGAGCGCGGGCAGAAGCCCGGTCGCGGGCTGGTCGGCGTCGGGCAGCGTCGCCGGCGTGTGCGCAGCGGCGACCAGCTGCTCCAGCAGGTCGATGTATCGCTGCGAATCGAGGTCCGCGCCGAGCCTCTTGCGCAGCTCTTCGATTTCGACCTCGAGGACGTGGAGCAGCGCCGCGGCGGATCGCTGATCGCTGGCCGGCAGCGACTTGGCACGCTCGCGCAGCCGCTCGAGGAGCACCTCGCGG
>VBJE01000322.1:1283-2622 GCA_005879675.1 Chloroflexota bacterium | reverse complement strand
CGCCGCCTATCGGAGCTATGACGCGCTGCTGGTAAATCCGATCCTCGACGGAATGAACCTCGTCGCGAAGGAAGGTCCGGTGGTCAACCAGCGCTCGGGCGTACTGGTCCTCTCGGAATCGGCGGGCGCCCACGAGGAGCTCGGCGCGTACGCGATCAGCATCAACCCGTTCGACGTGGAGCTGACCGCGCGGGCCCTGCACAGGGCTCTTGAGATGGGACTCCCGGAGCGCAATGACAGATCGCATGCGATCAAGCAGATAGTCGCCATCAACGATGTGGCCCGCTGGATCCGTCACCAGCTCGAAGACATCCGTTCCGTGGCGCCCCGACCGCACGAACGGCGCGTCACGACCGAGTCAATACTGGTTGGCTCGGAAAGTATTGGGAAGCGCGAGCCGGTAGACAAAACCTGAACCCCGGCCCCTCGTGGGGCCCCTTCTCGCCGTCCACACTCCCCGAGCTAGCGGGCTTTCCGCACCTTGGCGCCAGCGGTGTGCTGCGCCGGCACACGCAAATTCAACCATTTGCCCGCTTCGCCTTCCGTGCCCGCCCGCTAAGTGCAACCACTTGCGCCCCCTGCGCGCCCGGCGAGGCTGAGACGGCCCGTGAGCCCGGTCCGTCCGAGATAGCGGCCCGATGCACCCGGGCCATCCATTCGGGTGGTGCGACTCCGTCGCGCGGGGGGCGCGTGACGGCGGTGAGTTCGATTTTTGACACCTTCGGTCCCTGAGCACAGGATCGAATCGCCTTCGTCCCGACACATGTCAGGACGGTCAGAACGCACAGCTACTGGGGGTGCAACCATGAAGCTCAGGTGGATCATTCGTTTCGCTGCCGTATTGGCGATATTGGGCCTAACCGTCGTGGGCACGACCGCCAACGCGGAGAGCCGCGCGGTGACGGCCAAGCTCACTGGCTTCGAGGAGAACACGCCCAAGCTGACAAGCGGCGTCGGGCGGTTCGAGGCGACTGTTCAAGGGTCCACGCTCTCGTACACCCTTTCCTACTCAGGGCTGTCGAGTGACGCCTTCATGGCGCACATCCACTTCGGCCAGCGCGCGGTGAACGGCGGCATCTTCTTGTGGCTCTGCGGCTCCGCGACCGCACCTGGACCCGCCGGAACCCCGACCTGCCCGGCCGCAGGCGGCACGGTTTCTCGAAGCGGCGTTACCGCAGCTGATATCCAGGCGGTCTCCGGACAGAATGTGTCCGCCGGTGATTTCGCCGGGGCGTTGCGCATCATCGCCAGCGGCGACGCCTACGCGAACGTTCACACGACCAACTTCCCCGGCGGCGAGATTCGCGGCCAGGTGAGAAGCAACGACGACTAGCGGTCG
>VBJE01000322.1:0-1206 GCA_005879675.1 Chloroflexota bacterium | reverse complement strand
CAATTTTTGAACAGACTAGGCGGGCACGTCCTCGCGCGACCCGGAATCCTTCGCGATCACATGTATGACCGGCATACGCGGACGGTTGCGGCGCAGCCGGCTAACAACGTCCATCTTGACCCACCGGGAAACGCCAGGCGGCAAGGTCGAAATCAGGATCGTGTCGTATCGGCGGCCGGCGAGGAACTCATCGTCAATCGCCAACACGGGGTCAGCGTCGCCGACCCTGACGCCGACGAGCTGGACGCCATTGCCCTGCAACCAAGCGGCCGCGGACTGAGCTCGGGCCCGCGCCACCTCCCTTGTCTCGCCCTCCTCCCAGGTCAGAAGATCGCCTACTGGAGTGGCGGGCACGAGCAGGGTGAACCTCGCGTGCGAATCCTTGCCTGACAATTCTTTCGCGGCCTCGAGCAATTGCGGGCTCTCCGCCGTCTGATGAGCGACCAACAGGTACTTACCCATAGGGCACGCCTAACCAAAACTACTACGCGCGATGGTTACAGACGACTGTTGAGGCACAGCCGGGCAGAGTACTTTTAGCTGCGGAGGTGACCAGATGGCCAGGATTGCCGGCTTTCGCCTTGGCGTTTACGTGTTCAAAGATGCGGAGATCGTAGATTTCGCCACTCCGTATGGAGTCTTTTCGGTCGCGAGGCGCTTTGACGCCGAGCTCGACGCTTTCCTGATCGCGGATGCGATGCGCCCGGTCCAGACGCAGGCCGGCTTCACCGTCCTGCCGAACTACTCGTTTGCGGATCGGCCGGCGATGGACGCATTCCTGATCCCCGGTGGATTTGGGACGCGGCAGGAGATTCAGAATCGACGCCTGCATGAGTTCATTCGCTCCCTGCCCGAAGCATGCCTGTTGACCAGTGTCTGCACCGGTTCCTGGGTCTACGGCAGGATGGGATTGCTCGACGGCCTGCCCGCGACCAACCGCAAGGAACCAGATCGAGTGGAGATGAACCCACCCGGCATGGTTCCCATCGATCGCTTGAAGCAGATTGCGCCTGCCTGCACGATCAGCCGGGCACGCGTCGTCGATGCCGGCCGGATCATCACCGCGGGCGGGATCACGTCTGGAATGGAGATGGGCTTTCACCTGCTGAGGCGAGCCGGCTACGACGAAAAATTCATAGCTGAGGTGGCGCGAGTCATGGAATATTCGCGCGCGTACGAGGCATACCGGGAAGACGTCGAGCGCCA
>VBJE01000040.1 GCA_005879675.1 Chloroflexota bacterium | reverse complement strand
GCCGCCGGCGCGACGGGCCTGTGGGCCGGGATGCTTCACCTCAAGGACGGCACCCGAGAGCACTTCCTTTCCGTCCTCGCCCATCACTGGCCGGAGCTCCTGCCGCGGTATGAGCACGCGTATCGCGACCGGGCGTACCTGCCTCAGGCATTCGGCGAGAAGACGATGCATGAGGTGGGGCGGCTCCGCTCGTCCCACGGGATCTCAGACCGGCGTCGCGTCATCCTCAAACCACCCCCGGAGCCGGAACAGCTGCGCTTGCTCAATTAGCATTTCAAGCGCATGCGCAGCCCGATCGACGTGCTCAAGGGAAGGGTCGGCGGCTTCACCAAGATGGAGGTCGCGCGCCGCACCGTGCCTTGCTACAAGCGCGTGCTCGAGAAAGCCGGTGAGCAGCTCTCCGTGTGCCTGCTGGTCGACTCGGGCAAGCTCTACCGCTTCCCCTATGAAACCTTGAAGGGCATCCGCGGCCTCGAGGTGAAGGCGCGCTTCCTCCGCGGCGAGATGGAGCATCTGCGCCTTCGCGAGTTCCAGCCCGGGCTCTGCCGGTATGTCGAAAGAGCAGACCAAGCCGTCTGAGTCGCTCGTCCAGGACCTCTTGACCGAGAGGCGCCAGCTCAAGGTCGCCGTCGAACGGCTGAAGATCGAGCTCGCGGATGCTCAAGCCGCCGGCGGAGGTGGCCCGGACCCTCGCGTGGGCGAGCTGCGCGAAGAGATCGAACGCCTCCGCTACCAGCTCGCCTCGTCGCGGGCAGAGGCCACCCGGCTGCGCGAGGAGCGGGACGAGATGCGCCAGGGGATCGAAAAGGCGCTGGAGCAGCTGAGCGCCGAATAAAAAGAAGGCCCCGCCCGAAGGCAGGGCCTGGGTCGGGTCTCGTGGTTACTTGACGGCGTTCGCGATCTGCTCGACGTACTGGTTCAGGAAGTTGCCGATTCCGGGCGCCGGGATGCGCTCGCCGTTGCCCTGGATGGCCTTCACGAGGAAGAAGAGCCAGAACCCGAAGCCGATGAGCGGGATGAGCCAGAAGGTGACCAGGTTCAGGCCCGGGATGAAGCCGAAGATGATGTTCAGGATCGTCAGGCCGCCGAATATGAGCAAGGAGTTGGCCGCGTTCCACTTGACGTCGGGATCGTCCTTGCCCACGAAAAGGAAGATGAGTCCGCCGATCCAGGTCAGGACGTAGGCAAGAATCGTGTAGGTCTTCTTGTTGCTTCCCACCGAGCTCGGTGTCGCGCCCGCGGGCTGGCTCGGGGGCGGTGGGGGGGTCTGAGCCATCGATAAATCTCCTCCTGTGGGCTGGCTGGTGCGGGCCAGATTATCGAGCTAATGCCTTCAAAACGCCATAGCTGACACCAGTTCGCGAGCGTGTACTGAGTCGGAACGGATCTCTGGTAGGCTCGCCGGAGATGACCGACTCCGGTCAACCACCCAACGGACCCCCGACACCCGTCCCCGGCTGGGCTCCGCGCCCCGAAAGCAGCGATCCAGCCGAGCAGCCGCGCCCGACGCCGCCCGCGGAACCCGGCGCCTACTCGGGCGACTACGCGGCCACCATGCGCCTGATCCCGGTGCCGCCGCCGACCGTGCCCCCACCTTCGGTCGCCTCCATCACGACCCCGCCGTCCGTCCCTGGCGAGCGCTACATCGGCAAGTACCGCGTCAAAGGCGAGCTGGGGCGAGGAGGAATGGGCGCCGTTTTCCTTGCTGAGCAGCCCGGACTCGGCCGCGAGGTGGCGATCAAGGAGCTGATCCAATCGGCCGATCCGATGGCCCTGAAACGATTCCTCCAGGAGGCGCAGGTGATGGCCCGGACGAGCCATCCCAACCTGGTCCAGGTCCACGACATGGAGCTGCAGGGCAACGTCAACTACCTCGTCATGGAGTTCATTCGTGGCCGCTCGCTGCGGGACTGGATGAACCAGGCGCAGATCCCTCCGCCCCAGGTCTTCGCCGTCATGCATGGAGTCCTGCAGGCGCTCGACTACGCGCACCGCCACGCCATCGTGCACCGCGACATGAAGCCCGAAAACGTGCTGATCTCGGATGAGGGGATGGTCAAGGTGGCCGACTTCGGCATTGCCCGGCTGATGGACGACACTGGGATCGGCGGGACCGCGACCAAGACCGGGACGACGGTGGGCACTCCGCAGTACATGTCGCCGGAGCAGGTGGCGTCCAGCAAGGTGGATGGCCGCAGCGACCTCTACTCGGCCGGGATCATGTTCTACGAGCTGGTCGTCGGCCAGCCGCCCTTCACCGCCTCGGAGGCGGACGGGCCCTTCACCCTGATGGCCAAGCACGTGCAGGCCCCGCCCAAGCCGCCTTCGGTGTTTCGCCCGGGCCTCAACCCCGAGCTCGAGCAGGTGATCCTGAAGTCGCTTTCCAAGCGGCCCGAGGACCGCTACCAGAGCGGCCACCAGTTCGATGAGGCGATGTCGAAGGTCGCCGACCAGATGTGCCCCGGCTGGCAGCGCAGCCTCGAGCCGGGCGCCGACCTGTCGCGCATGGTCCCACGCCCGGCGCAGGTAGGCGCGATCCCGTCGACGCCGATCGGGATCGCGATCGCCCAGCCGGCGGCTGCGATTCCCCAGGCGCATGCCGTCTACAACCCCACGCCGCCCGTGAAGCCGGTGGCCAAGCGCTCGATCGGGTGCGTCAGCGCGTTCGGCGTCCTGGTCGTGATCGCCGCGATGGCCGCGCTCCTGGGAGTCGCCTTTCTCCGCTAGTTGAGCGACTGCGGCTGGCGCGCGAGCATCTCCCGCGCCTCCTCGCCGACCAGCAGGTCGGTCGAGCCGGTCTCGGCCGCGGCGAGCACCGTCTGCTGCGTGTACTGCGACGTGAACGTGTGGTGCGCCTGGGTCGCCATCTGGCTGGGGAACTGGACCCACGGCGACTCCGCGTCCTGGCGGATGGCGGTCACCTCGTAGATGCTGAAGGTCTCCGCCGACTTGCCCTTCAGCTGCACGCCCGGGACGAGGTCGACGGCGATGTAGTCGCGGCACATGTCGTATGTCATCTGCCCGATCAGGACCTGGAACGCCGGTGCGTGGGCGCAGAAGCGCGCGGCGGTGTTGACCGTGTCGCCGAGCGCCGTGTACTGCAGGCGGCTGCGCGAGCCCATGTTGCCGACCACGGCCGGTCCCGTGTTGATGCCGATGCCCCAGCGGATCGGCGGAAGTCCCTTGGCGAGAAGCTTCTGCTGCAGCTCGGGCGCGCGGTTGATGCAGTCGTATGCGCAGCGGATCGCGAGCAGGGCGTGGTTCTCTTGCTGCCGGGGTGCGTTCCAGAAGGCCATGATCTCGTCCCCGACGTACTTGTCGACCGTCCCGTCCCAGGTGAAGATGATCCCGCTCAGGTGGTCGAGGTACATCTGCACCACCTCGGTCACGTCGCTCGCGGCCATCGACTCGGACATCGACGTGAAGCCGCGGATGTCGACGAAAAACAGGCTGATGTCGCGCCGCTCGCCGCCCCGGAGAATATCGTCGACGCCGCCGCGGGTCTTGGCCAGCTGGGCCACGATCTCGGGCTTGAGGTAGTGGCCGAACAGCGCCGTGACCTTTCGCTTCTCACGGTCCTCGTACAGGAATCGGTAGGCGGTGACGCCCGAGTAGGTGAGGGCGATCGCGAGCCAGGGATGGAAGAGGTCGGGCACCCAGTTGTTGAACGTCGACAGCGCCGACATGCCCAAGGTGAACACACCCAGGGCGAGCACAGTCCCGACAAGGCCCCAGAGCACGGTGACGCGGGCGACTCCAATCGCGGTCGCCAGGCTGAGCACCAGGATCAGCACCAGCAGCACCCACGGAGGCTCCGCCGTCAGGAACCGTGAGGGGTTCGGCGGCAGCGGAACCGCGTTGAGCAGCATCTGGACGACGTTGGCGTGGATCTCGACGCCGGCCATGGCGTTGGTGCGGTTGAGCCCGAAGCTAGTGGTCACGAGCTGCTGGTCGTTGACGCCGGTCAGGCCGTAGGCGCCGATGAGCACGATCTTGTCCTTGAGGAAGTCGGCGGAGACGCTGCCGTCGAGGACCTTGCTGAGGCTCACGTAGTGGCCGTAGCTCTCGAAGTTGCCCGGCGGGCCGGAGAAGTTGACCAGCACGGCGCCAGAAGGGTCGACCGGGGTGCTCCAGGCGGTGCCGAAGGTGGCGGCGCCTTTCGCCACCTGGACGTCGGGCGCGGACTGGAAGTCGCCGCCGAACTGGCCGAGACGGTAGGCGGCCGCGCCGAGCGTGTCGATCACGGGCGTCGTGCAGGTGTGCCTGTCGTAGCACAGGGGTTGCACGGTGAGCGGCATGCGGCGCACCACCCCGTCCCGGTCGAGCAAGAGGTCCGGGGAGGCGAGCACGACATTGGCTAGCGGCTGCTGGCAGGGACCGTCGATGGGCCCCTCCGTGTCGGCGCAGCGAAACTTCCTGATCGGGATCTGGTCGATGACCCCGCCCTGGACGGCCTTGCCGTCGCCGGTCTCCAGCCCGCTGGCGCCGTAGGCCAGGACGACGGGAACCTTCGTGTCGACCAGGGCCTGGTGGAAGGCGGCGTCGCCCTCATCCGTGCTCGGGTCGGGGAACCCGATGTCGAATGCCACCGCCGTGACGCCGTCCTTCTGGAGGTTCTGCAGCGCCTGGGCGTAGACGCTGCGCGGCACCGGGAAGCGCCCGATGGAGCTGGACTTGAGGCTCTCGTTGTCGATGCCGACGATGACCACCGAGTCCTGCGGCTTGCCCGGGTCGTACTGCGCGGCGAAGCGGTCTTCAGGGTGGACGGACACGTTTACGTAGCAGCCCTTCGAGCCGGCGTCGCACGCCAGCTGCTGGGTGTAGAGCCAGAACATGAGACCGCTGAGGACGAGCGCGATCAGAAGGGCGACCGCCGTGCGGTAGGAGTACCAGTACCGGATGTAGCGGCCCAAGTTTCGCGGCGATCATAAGGGCCGTGAGCGTTGTTTGCGGCATTGCCGGATGGGTCGACAAGTCGCTGATCGACTCCAAGCTCTTCTACCCGCTCGCCGTGAAGACGTCCGGCGACCGGCTGCGCTTCTACGCGACGCAGTTCTCACTCGTCGAGGTCGACTCGACCTACTACGGCATCCCCAAACCGGACAACGCCGAGGCGTGGGCCGCCCAGACGCCGCCAGGCTTCGTTTTCGACGTCAAGTCGTTCTCCCTGTTCACCAACCACCCGACTCGGCCCCTGTCCCTGCCGCCCGACATCCGTGCGGAGCTGCCGGCGAACCTCGGGGACAAGAAGAACCTCTACCTGGAGCATCTGCCCGCCGAGCTCGTGGACGAGGCCTGGGAGCGCTTCCGGGCGGCGGTCGAACCGCTGCGCGCCGCGGGCAAGCTCGGCGCCGTGTTCTTCCAGTTCCCGCCCTGGTTCTTGCCATCGTCGCGGTCGCTCGCCTACGTCGAGCAGGTCCAGGAGCGGATGCATGGCTTCCAGGTCGCGGTCGAGTTCCGCAAGCCGGAGTGGCTGGACCCGCGACATCGCGACGGCACGTTCGCGTTCTTGCGCAGCCGCGACATCCCCTACGTCGCGGTCGACGTGCCGCCGGGGCACGCGACGAGCATGCCCTCCGCGCACGAGGTGACGTCGTCGAAGCTGGCCGTGATCCGGTTCCACGGCCGCAACCACGAGACATGGGACCTGCGCGGGGTGCCGCCGAACGTCCGCTTTCGGTACGAGTACACGGACGAGGAGCTGTCCGAGTGGGTGCCGAGGATCAGGGAGATGGAGCGCTCGGCCGGCAGGGTTCACGCCCTGATGAACAACAACTACTCCAACTACTCGGTGAAGAACGCCCAGCAGCTGGAGCGACTGCTGGAGGCGTGGCAGCGATGACGGATTCCCCGCGACTGCCGGCGCTCGCGCGTTTCAGGCACGCGTATTACCCGCGACCGCCGGCGCTCGTGGGTTTCGAGAGGGCTGCTCGAGGCCTGGCACAGATAGCGCCTAATCTTGGTGGCGTCATGAGTGAGGCGCTGGTCGAGCTCTTCGGGCACAAGACCTGGGCCACGCTGGCCCTGATCGAGTTCTGCCAGGGGATCGGCGACGAGGTTCTCGACGCGACGACCCCCGGAACGTATGGCTCGATCCGGGACACGCTCCGGCACCTGGTCCAGTCGGAGGAGGGTTACTTTCGAAGGGTCACCGACCGGAGGCTGTCGGAGCCGCTGCCGGACGGGCCGGTCGCGCTGAGCGAGCTCGCGGCGCGCATCCGCCGGTTGGGGCCGGAGTGGGAGAAGGCCGCTCGAGACGAGAGCCTGGCGCGCCGCGACGTCACGACCGATGACGGCTGGCGGCTGAAGGCCGCGCTCGTGATGGCCCAGGCGGTCCACCACGCCGACGACCACCGCACGCACGTCATGTCGGTCCTCGGTGCGCATGCCATCGAAGGACCGGACATCGACGTGTGGTGCTACGCCGACGCGACCGGGCGCGTCGACCATGTGGCGGTGGCCGAGTGAAGGCGCTGACGTACCAGGGCGAGGGCGACGTCAAGGTGATGGATGTTCCGAAGCCGGCCATCAAGGACTCGCGTGACGTCCTGGTCAAGGTGACGCTCGGCGCGGTCTGCGGATCGGACCTCCACATCCTTCACGGCCACACGCCCATGAACACAGGGGCGGTCCTCGGGCACGAGTTCGTCGGCGTCGTGGAGGATGCGGGCAAAGAGGTCACCCGCTTCAAGCCGGGCGATCGCGTGGTCTCCAGCTTCTTCACTTCGTGCGGTCACTGCCCGCTGTGTCGCAAAGGCTGGTTCAACCAGTGCGTCGACAAGGGCACGTTCGGGCACGGCGAGTACTTCGGGAGTCTCGGTGGCGGCCAGGCCGAGTACGTGGTGGTGCCCAACGCCGACCACACGATGGAGCCGATACCCGAGGGCATGGACGACGAGCAGGCGATCTTCGTCGGCGACATCCTCGCCACCGGCTTTTTCGGCGCCGAGCGTGCGGAGATCAAGCCGGGCGACGTGGTCGCCGTGGTGGGCGCCGGGCCGGTCGGCCTGATGGCGACGATGTGCGCGCAGCTCTTCGGTCCGTCGCGCACCTTCGTCATCGACATGGTCGACTCGCGCCTGGAGATCGCGCAGGAGCTCGGCGGCATCCCCATCAACGCCAGGCAGGCCCACCCCGTGCAGGCGATCGAGGCCGCGACCGGAGGAATCGGCGCGGACTCGAGCATCGAATGCGTCGGGCTGCTGTCGGCGGTCGACACGGCCATCCACGTCGTCCGTGGTGGCGGCACGATTTCGATGGTCGGCGTGCCAAGCGCGGTGCAGGGCGACTTCCCCTACCTGCGGATGTGGCTGAAGTCGCTCACGTTTCGCGCCGGCTGGTGCAACGTGCAGATGTACATGCGGCCGTTGCTCGAGCTCATCGCCGCCGGGCGGCTGAAGCCCGAAAAGATCATCAGCCACCGCATGAAGCTGGACCAGGCCGAGGAGGCCTACCGCATCTTCGACGCCCGCGAGGCGACGAAGATTGTATTGACTCCCTAGCCGATCGAGTCCAACGCCAGCAGGTAGCCCTTCGCGCGCTCGGTCAGCGGATAGCGATTCTCCAGCTCATGGAACTCGGCGCCGTGGTCCGAGTGCACCAGGTGCGCCAACTCGTGCACCAACAGGTAGTCGACCACCCACTCCGGGAGCGAGGCCGCGCGCCTGGCGATGCGGATCGCCCCGTCCGTGAAAGTGCAGCTGCCCCACAGGCGCTCCATGTCGGCGAAGCCGATCGAGGTCCAGCGCAGCAGGCCTCCGAAGTGCCGGTCGTTGAGCTTCCTGGCGCGCTCGACCAGCCGCTCGTCAGATGGACGCGAGCGCTCGGCGCGGCGCTGCAGCCGCCGCGTCATCACCTCGGCCCAATGCTGCCGTTCGGACTGCGGCATCGTCGCGGGGACAAGGAGCTCGAGCACGCCGGAGCGCAGTCGAGCAGCCACCGTGCGGCGACGTTTGCGGGACGTGATGATGCGGACCGGTGGCTGAGTCAGGTTCGGGGCTGATTGTAGGATTGCCGCGCAACAGACGTGCCTAGAAGCCTCGTCCTCGGAAACGGAAACACGCTCGTGGGCTTCGACGCGAACTACTCCCTTCGCGACATCTACTTCCCGCGGGTCGGCGATGCCAACCACACGATGGGCAACCTCTGCCGCACTGGGTTTTTCGTCGATGGCAGGTTCGCGTGGCTGTCCGACGGCGCCTGGGTGCGCAAGCTTGGCTACGCGCAGGACTCGCTCGTCAGCGACGTGACGCTCACGCACCCCGGTCTCGGTATCACGGTTCGATTCGAGGACTACATCGACCTCGCTCGCAACTGGTTCATCCGCAACGTCAGGGTCACCTCGACGGCGGGCTTCAAGTCAGGCGCCGCCTTCTTTCACTACGACTGGTACATCGAGGGCTCGGACATCGGCAACACGGTCCTCTACGACCCGCGGCACCGCGGCGTCATCGCCTACAAGGCCGACCGGTACTTCCTGATCGGGGGGCAGTCGGGCGCCGAGCACGGGATCAGCAGCTGGGCCAACGGCAAGAAAGGCAACGGGGCGGCTGGCACCTGGGTCGACGCGGAGGACGGAGTGCTGGGCCGGAACCCGATCGAGCAGGGCGCCGTCGACTGCACGGTCGCCCTCGACCTCGGCTCAGCGCCGGCGGGCGAGCCGCGAAGCCTGACCCACTGGCTGTGCATGGGCATGCGCCTGAGCGAGGTCACTTCGTTTGGGCAGGACCTGATCGTCTCGCGGGGCCCGGACACCTACCGCGACCGCACGATCACCTACTGGCAGGTGTGGTCCGAAAAGGACCACCGGCACATCGACGAGCAGCTCGGCGTGGAAGCGTCGCGACTCTACCGTCGCAGCGTCCTCACCGCCCGGGCTCACGTCGACAACCACGGCGCGGTGATCGCCTCCAGCGATTTCGACATCACGAAGTTCGCGCGCGACACGTACGCCTACCACTGGCCGCGTGACGGCGCGCTGGTGGCCAACGCGCTCGACCGCTCGGGCCACGAGGACGTCACCCGGCAGTTCTTCCTCTTCAGCCAGCAGTCGCTGGTGGAGGAAGGATTCTTTCTGCACAAGTACACGCCGTACGGTCTGCCGGGAAGCTCGTGGCTGCCGTGGGTGGACTCGAACGGCGTGCGCACCCTCCCGGTGCAGGAGGACGAGACGGGGCTGGTGCTCTGGGCGTTGTGGCAGCACTACCGGATCCACCGCAACCTGGACTTCGTCGTCGGC
The DNA here is from genome assembly GCA_005879675.1 of Chloroflexota bacterium. GTDB lineage: Bacteria > Chloroflexota > Dormibacteria > Dormibacterales > Dormibacteraceae > 40CM-4-65-16. The sequence continues at coordinate 22,979 of VBJE01000040.1, read as the reverse complement.
CTCTACTCCAACCTCGTCGTCCCTGCCGCGGACTGGATGGTCAGCTACGTCGACCCGCGCAACGGCCTGCCGATGCCGTCGTGGGACCTGTGGGAAGAGCGGTGGGGGGTGCACGCGTTCACCGTGGGGGCGGTGTGGGCGGGACTCGACGCGGCGCGCAACTTCGCCGACCTGTTCGGCGACGTGAAGGCTTATGTGCGCTACCGCGACGCGGCCGAGAAGATGCGCGAGGCGGCCGACACGAACCTGTACAGCGCCGAGCTCGGCCGCTTCCCGCGCCGGATCACTGTCGAGGACGACGAGACGGTCACGGTCGACACAGTCCTGGACAGCGCGATCTATGGGCTCTGGCGTTTCGGCATGTATCCCCCCGATGACGCGCGGATCGTGGACACGACAAAGGCCATCGCCGAGCAGCTGTCGAACAAGGCGAACTGCGGCGGCATCGCCCGCTACACCGACGACTACTACTTCAAGGTCGAGCCGAACACCAGCCTGGTGCCAGGCAATCCCTGGTTCATGTGCACGATGTGGCTCGCGCAGTGGTACATCGCGACGGCCAAGGCTGCCGCCGACCTGGCGCCGGCCAAGAAGATGATCGACTGGGCGGTGGCGCACCAGCTACCGGGCGGCCTGCTCTCGGAACAGCTCGACCCGCACACCGGCGCACCGCTCTCGGTCTCGCCGCTCACGTGGTCGCACGCGGAGTTCATCGTCAGCGTGGATGAGTACAGCCGGAAGGCCGACTCGCTGCGGCGAACACCGGACGGCCCTATCTAAGGGGAGGCGCCCCTCCGGCGCTGCGCGCCACCTCCCCATAAATGGGGAGGAGGAGCCTGGTTAGAGAGGTATGTTCCCGTGCTTCCGCGGCGGCCGCTCGATAGTTTTGCGCAGGCACAGCTGCAGCCCGCGCACGAGCTCGCGCCGCGTCTGGCTCGGCTCGATGACGTCGTCGATGTAGCCGCGCTCGGCGGCCACGTACGGGTTCGCGAAGCGGGCCGTGTACTCCCACGGCCGCTTCCGGGCCCATGACCGCGATCTCGGCGGTCGGCGAGGCGAGGTTCAGGTCCGCGCCCATCTGCTTGGGCGACATCACGCAGTACGCGCCGCCGTAGTCCTTGCGCGTGATCACTGTCAGCTTCGGCACCGTCGCCTCGGCGTACGCATACAGCAGCTTGGCGCCGTGGCGGATGATCCCGCCGTGCTCCTGGTCGCGCCCCGGCAGGTAGCCGGGAACGTCGACGAACGAGATGATCGGGATCCCGAAGGCGTCGCAGAAACGGATGAATCGCGCCGCCTTCACCGAGGCGTTGATGTCGATCGCGCCCGCCAGCACCTTCGGCTGGTTGCCGACGATGCCGACGACATGACCGCCGAGGCGGCCCAACCCGACGACGATGTTCTGGGCGAAGAACGGCTGGATCTCGAAGAACTCGCGCCCATCCAGCACGCGCGACACGACCTCGCGCATGTCGTACGGCTTGTTCGGCGACTCGGGGACGATCGTCTGCAGCTCGGGGTCGGCGCGCTCGAGGTCATCGGTCGTGGGCACAAACGGCGGGCGCTCGGAGTTCGACAGCGGCAGGTACGACAGGAGCTTGCGCACCCCCGCGGCGCAGTCCTGCTCTGTCTTGGGCAGGAAGTGCGCGACCCCCGAGGTGGCGTTGTGCACGTTGCCGCCGCCCAGCTCGTCAAACGAGACGGCCTCGCCGGTCACGACCTTGATGACCTCTGGCCCCGTGATGAACATGTAGCCCTGGCCGGCGACGATGAAGATGAAGTCGGTGATCGCCGGCGAGTACACGGCGCCGCCGGTGCACGGTCCGGCGATGATGCTGATCTGCGGAATCACCCCCGACGAGCGGACGTTGCGATAGAAGATGTCAGCGTAGCCGGCGAGCGCGACGACGCCTTCCTGGATGCGCGCGCCGCCTGAGTCGTTGATGCCGATGATCGGCACCCGGTTGCGGATCGCAAGCTCCTGGACCTTGACGATCTTCTCCGCCGTCACCTCCCCCAGCGAGCCGCCGAAGACCGTCGCGTCGTACGCATAGACCGCGACCGGGCGCCGGTCGATCTCGCCAAAGCCGGCGACCACGCCGTCGCCGGCGATCTTCCGGTCCTCCATCCCGAAGCCATGCGCCCGATGCGTCGCGAAGACGTCGAGCTCGACGAAAGAGCCATCGTCGACGAGCATCTCGATGCGATCGCGAGCCGTCGCCTTGCCCGCGGCACGGCGCTTGTTCGCGGCCTCGGTCTCCGCGTGCAGCGCCTGGTAGCGGCGCTTGCGGTACTAGTTGATCTTCTGCTCGGAGACGGTCGCCGCCTCGCGCTGAGGCGCCTCCACGCCCTCGAGCGCCGGCGCGGTTCGGCGCACCGGCGTCAAAGCCGGCGATGATCGTGGTTTGCGGGCGGCCATACCGCATATATCGTAGGCGCCGTGCCCAGGGCCCAAGCTCAGCTCGATCTCGACCGCGCGGTCACTCTCCGCCAGCTCCGGACGTTCAAAACCGTGGCCGATCTGACGAGCTTCAGCCTCGCCGCGCGGCGACTCAAGCTGAGCCAGCCATCGGTCTCGTACCAGGTGAAAGAGCTGGAGGAGACCCTCGGCCTTCCGCTCCTCGACAGGCTCGGCAAGCGCGTGCAGCTCACTGAGGCCGGGACCGTGCTCTACAGCTACGCGCGCAGGATGCTCGACGTCCTCGACGAGGCGACGGTTGCGATCGAGGAGATGCGGGGCATCAAGCGCGGCACGCTGCGCGTCGGCGCGAGCACCACGGTCGGCATCTACCTGCTCCCCGCGGCGCTCGGGGCGTTCAAGAAGCTGCATCCCGGGCTGGTGATATCGCTCGAGATCGGCACCAGGGCACGCGTCCAGGAGCAGGTGCTCCGCAACGAGCTCGACCTGGCGGTGGTCGGCCCCGCGGCGAAGGACCCGGAGCTCGCGATCATCCCGTTTCTCAGCGACGAGCTGGTGGTCGTCGCGCCGGCCGGTCATCCCTTCGCGGGAAGGCGCGGCCTGACGCTGAAGGACCTTGCCGGCCAGCCGTTCATCATGCGCGAGGCTGCGTCGGGGAGCCGTTGGTCACTCGAGAAGGCCGCTCGCAAGGCCGGCGCCAGGCTGATCGTGGCCATGGAGCTCGGATCGAACGGGGCCATCAAGCACGCGGTCGAATCCGGGCTCGGCCTGGCCGTCATCTCGCGCTACGCGACCGCGCTCGAGTTTTCCAGCGGCCGGCTGATCGAGCTCGACGTTCGCGGCTTTCCGATTCGGCGCGACTGGCACATCGTGCACCTGCGCCGGCGCAAGCTGCCCGCTTCGGTGCACGCCTTCATCGACTTCCTCAAAGAGGCGAGCTGGCTCTCGCGCGACGGCTCGCGCGGCCGCGTGCGACCCCCCACCGATTGATCGGAAGACTCCTCACCCGGCCGGCGTTGTACTGGGCCCTGGCGGCGGTGTTCTGGATCCGCGTCGTCGTCCTGACCGTCCTCACCCCGCGCCGCCCCGACACGGAAGGCATGTGGGAAGGGGCGCGGGCCTACCTGACCGAGCCGTCGCACATGTACGACGCCGCGGCCGACTACCTCGCTCGGCTGCACATCATCGCCCCGCCCGGCGGCCTCGACGCCTTCGTCAGCCCGCCACCGGTCGCGGCGCTTGCGATCCCGATCGCGCTCCTGCCGAAGGACGTCGCCGTGCAGGTCTGGACGGCGATCGACGCCGTCGCGCTGGTGGCATCGCTCGCGATCCTCTTTCGCGTCGTCGCGACCCGCCACCCTGTTGCGCAGCCGGTTTTCTGGCTGGTGGCCGGTTACTTTCCTCCGCTCTTCGCCGACGTGAGCGCGGGCCAGCGGGGAGGAATCCTGCTCGTGTGCGCCTTGGCCTCGATCTGGCTCGAGAGGCGAAATCCGGTCATCGCCGGCGCGGTCCATCGGTCCGCGGCCGGCGCACCGCGTGCGCTACGCGGCCGCCCTCGGCATCGCGGCCGTGGTCGTGACAGCGATCACCTTCATCCCCCTGGGCTGGGGAGGGGCCGTCTCTTACTACCAGCACGTCCTGCTTCCATCGCTCGGCTCCCACAACCCGGACTGCGCATACGACTCGGTGCGCACGCTGTTCACGCGCTACATCGGGGGCGAGGAGTTCGCGGTTCCCGGCGGGACCGGGTACCTGCTGGTGACGTCGCCCCTGCACTTCGGCACGCTGGCGATCGTCCTGTCCTACCTGAGCGCGATGGCGTTCGCCGCGGCGGCGGCGTGGGCGGCCTGGCGCAGCGGATGGAACCCGGCCTACGGGATGGCGCTCGGCTTTGCTCTGGGAGCGCTGATCCCCAACGAGGTCTGGCCCTACCAGTGGCTGCCTCTGCTTCCGCTCGCGCTCCTGCTCGTCGTGCGAGCGGTGGAACAGAGGCGAGCCGTCACCCTGATGCTGCTCGCGATCTGCATGCTCGGTTTCTACAAGCAGCCTTGCGAGCTGTTCTTCCCGAACCTGTGGACGGTCGCCGCGATCGGAATCTTCGTTTTGGCCGTGTGGGAAAATCGGCTTTTCCGCGCTGATACAGAAAGGGGGTGAGCATGGCGCTCAACGCTGACGTCAGCTTCACATGGGTGGGCCACGGGACCTGGAAGGCCCGCAGCGCCAAGGGCAAGGAAGTCCTCATCGACCCCTGGGTCATGAACAACCCCGTCGCGCCCGACAACTTGAAGTCCGTCGACCGCTGCGACCTGATGTTGATCACGCACGGCCACTTCGACCACATCCACGACGCGCTCGAGATCGCGCGCCGCACCAAGCCGACGATCGTCACCAACCACGAGATCGGCGTCTGGCTCGGCTCGAAGGGGATCGACAGCGAGAAGATCATCGGCGGCAACAAGGGGGGCACGATCGAGGCGGAGGGCATCAGCGTGACGCTCGTCCACGCCGAGCACACGTGTGGCATCACCGACAACGGCGGCATCGTCTACGGCGGCGACGCCTGCGGGCTGGTGATCGAGTTCGAGAACGGCTTCACGGTCTACTTCGCCGGGGACACTGACGTGTTTGGGGACATGGCCCTGATCGCCGAGCTGAGCAAGTTCGACGTCGCGTTCCTGCCCATCGGCGGCTTCTACACCATGGGGCCCTACCGGGCGGCGAAGCCTGCCCAGCTCCTGGGCGTGAAGACCGTCGTGCCCATGCACTTCGGCACCGAAGGTCCTGGACATCAAGCCCGGAGACTCCGTCTAGCGGGTTCAAATTCGCCCGGAAGCGACTAATCTCTCGCCCGGGAAGAGCGAGTGAGAGACGTCATCGGAGCGCCGGCCGGATGGCTGGCGCGAAAGATCCGGGCACGTGAGCTGTCCTCGGTCGAGGTGGTGCGTGCGCACCTCGAGCACATCCACACCGTGAACCCGCGCCTGAACGCGGTCGTCTTCGCGACCGCGGAGAGCGCCATCAAAGAAGCCCGCTCGGCGGACCGGCACAACAAGCGGAGGAGCGCCCTCGGCCCCCTGCACGGTGTGCCCTTCACGGCGAAGGACATCTTCAACACAGCCGGGTTGCCCACCACGGCGGGTTTGCGCATGCTGCGGACGAACATTCCCGACCACGACGCAACCGTCGTCGCCCGCATGCGCCGGGCGGGCGCGATCCTGATCGGCAAGACGAACTGCCCGCCAGGTGGCGTTGGGGAAGAGAGCTGGAGATCGTTCCATGGCGGCACTCGCAACCCGTACGACATCAACCGCACGCCAGGCGGGAGCAGCAGCGGAGAGGCGGCGATCATCGCCGCGGGCGGCTCCCCGCTCGGGCTGGGCAGCGACTCGGGCGGGAGCATCCGTCTCCCCGCCAGCTACTGCGGAGTCGCAGGTCTCAAGCCGACCGCGGGCCTGGTCCCCGTGACGGGCGCCTACGCGCTTCCGGGCGGGCTCAGCGACCCGCGCAGCCAGGTGGGTCCGATGGCACGCTACGTGGCCGATCTCGCCCTCGCGCTCCGCGTCCTGGCCGGACCAGATGGCTTCGACTCGGCAATCGTGCCCGTACCGATCCCGAAGCGCACACCCAAGCTGGACGGGCTGCGCGTCGCGTGGTATGCCGACGACGGGATGGCGAAGCCCACCCCGGCGGTCACGGCCACGGTGAAGGCCGCGGCCAAGGCGCTCGCGGCGGCCGGCTGCACGGTCACCGAGGAGCGGCCGCCATCCCTGACCGACGCGTGGCAGGTGACGCTTGGCTATTGGGGCCTGAAGCACATGAGCCACGCGCGCATGTACCGCCGATGGGACTCCTTCCGCAGCATCATCCTCAAGTTCATGTCGAGCTACGACCTCGTGCTCACGCCCGTGGCCCCTGACATCGCTCCCCTCTACCGGGTCAAGGTCATCAGCGACCATCAGTTCAGCTACACGGTGCCTTACAGCCTGACGGGTAACCCCTGCGTCGTGGTCCGCGCGGGCACGTCGCCAGAAGGCCTCCCCATCGGGGTGCAGATCGTGGCCCGCAATTGGCAGGACAACGTGGCCCTGCGCGCGGCTCGGGCGGTCGAGCGTGCTTTGGGCGGCTGGCGCCCTGCTAGCGTGGTCGGGTGAGGTTTCGGTACTCCCGCTGGGACGGAACGCAGAAGCTCGACGACCTGGACGCTGGAGACGTCCTCGACGCCCTTTCCGACGACCTCATGAACTACGGCGACCTGAACGCCGCCCTGCAGCGCTTCCTGCGCTGGGGCTCGCCCAACACTCCGGGCCTGGAGCAGCTGCTGAAGCAGCTCCGCGAGGCGCGTGAGCGCGAGCTAGGCCGCTTCAACCTCGACTCCACGGTCGAGGAGCTGCGCCAGAAGGTGCAGGACGTGATCGACACCGAGCGCCAGGGCATGGAGCGGCGGCTGAAAGAGGCGACGCCCGAGGCACGCAAGCTGCTCGACCGCATCGCCCGGCAGCGGACCGACCAGCTGGACCGGCTGCCCGACGACCTGGGCGGCCGCGTCAAGGGACTGCGCAACTACGAGTTCGTCGACGATGGGGCGAGGCAGAAGTTCGAAGAGCTGATGCAGAAGCTGCAGCAGCAGATGCTCGACCAGATGTTCCAGGGGATCAAGGGGTCGCTGCAGCAGATGCAAGGGCAGGATCTCTCCCGTGTGCGCGACATGGTGCGCGAGCTCAACAAGATGCTGGAGCAGCGCATGGAAGGGCGCACGCCCGATTTCAACGGCTTCATGCAGCGTTTCGGCGACATGTTCCCGCCGGGCATCAACAGCCTCGACGAGCTGCTCGAACACCTGCAGCGACAGATGGCGCAGATGCAGTCGCTGATGCAGAGCCTCAGCCCAGAGGCCCGCGAGGAGCTGCGCCAGATGATGGACGCGCTCCTGCAGGACGACTCGCTGCGCCTGGAGCTGGCGCGCCTTTCGGGCTTCATGCAGGCGATGATGCCGCCGTCCGAGATCAGCGAGCGCTATCCGTTCTTCGGCGAAGACCCGCTCACGCTGGGACAGGCGATGGGTTTGATGGAGCGCCTCCAGCAGATGGACCGCCTCGAGTCACAGCTGGAGCGGGGCAGCTTCCGACCCGACGACGTCGACCGCTCTCTCGCGCAGGATCTGCTGGGACCCGACGCCCGCCAGGCGCTGGATCAGCTGCGGCACGTGACGGACGTGCTCGAGAAGGCGGGGTATGTAGAGCGCAAAGGCCGCCGCCTCGAGCTCACGCCGCGAGGCATGCGCCGCATCGGTCAGTCCGCGCTGCGCGACATCTTCGACCAGCTCAAGAAGACGCGCATGGGCCAGCACAACCTGTGGCGCGGAGGCGTCGGCACCGACGCTTCAGACGAGCTGAAGGAATACGAGTACGGCGATCCGTTCCTCCTGGACATGAAGGAAACGCTCTTCAACTCCATCGTCCGCGAGGGGCCGAAGGTGCCGGCGAAGATGTCGGCGAACGACTTCATCGTCCACCGCACCGAGCACATGACCCAGGCATCGACGGTGCTGATGATCGACATGAGCCGCTCCATGTTCCTGCGCGGGTGCTTCCTGGCCGCCAAGAAGGTCGCGATCGCTCTCGACTCGCTGATCCGCAGCCAGTACCCGCGCGACTCGCTGTACGTCGTCGGCTTCTCGAACTACGCGGTGGAGCTGAAGCCCCAGACGCTCCCACAGCTCGCGCTCAACGACTACGTGTACGGGACCAACATGCAGCACGGGTTCCAGCTCGCGCGCTCTCTATGACCCAGGCATCGACGGTGCTGATGATCGACATGAGCCGCTCCATGTTCCTGCGCGGGTGCTTCCTGGCCGCCAAGAAGGTCGCGATCGCTCTCGACTCGCTGATCCGCAGCCAGTACCCGCGCGACTCGCTGTACGTCGTCGGCTTCTCGAACTACGCGGTGGAGCTGAAGCCCCAGACGCTCCCACAGCTCGCGCTCAACGACTACGTGTACGGGACCAACATGCAGCACGGGTTCCAGCTCGCGCGCTCTCTGCTGGCCAGGCATCGGGGCAACCGCCAGGTGATCATGATCACGGACGGCGAGCCGACCGCCCACCTTCGCGAGGACGGCCGCGCCCTGTTCTCCTACCCGCCGACGTACGAGACGATCCAGCAGACGCTGAGCGAGGTCAAGCGGTGCACCCGCGACCGAATCGTCATCAACACGTTCATGCTCGAGCGCGGTCCGTACCTGACCGAGTTCATCAACCAGATGACGAGGATCAACAAGGGCCGGGCGTTCTTCGTCTCGCCCGACCGGCTCGGGGAATACATCCTGGTCGACTACGTCAGCGGCAAGCAGCGGCGCCGAGCCAGCAACCGCAGCCGCGCGCGCATCGCGTAGCCGCGCCTACCGCCCCGTTTATCCTCTCTAGAAGTGGCCGCGAAGAGTGAGATCGCCGTCGAGCGGCGAAACCTCAGCCCTGCCGCCCTGTACGAGCACGCGATCCGGCGCAGCGAGGCCGCCATCGTCTCCACCGGCGCCCTGACCGCCGAGACCGGCAAGCACACAGGCCGTTCGCCGCAGGACAAGTTCTTCGTCAAGGAGCCGACGAGCCAGGACGCGATCTGGTGGCACCCGGGCAACCAGCCCATCGCCTCGGCCAAATTCGACCAGCTGCTGGCGCGGATGGAGGAGTTCGTCGCCGCCCACGACGTCTATACGCAGGACGTTTTCGCCTGTGCAGACCCGCGCTACCGGCTGCGCGTGCGCGTGATCTCGGAGCTGGCATGGCACAGCCTGTTTGCGCGCAACCTTTTCATCCGGCCGACAGCCGACGAGCTGATGAACTTCGAGCCGGACTTCACGGTCATCTCGCTTCCCTCCGTGAAGGCCGACCCGCACCGGGACGGCACCCATAGCGAAACGTTCATCCTCGTCAACCTCGGCCGCGGGATCGTGATCATCGGCGGCACCGGCTACGCCGGCGAGATCAAGAAGTCCATCTTCACCGCGCTCAACTACCTGCTGCCGGCGCAAGGCGTCTTCCCGATGCACTGCTCCGCCAACACAGAGAAGGACGGCTCCGACGTGGCGCTGTTCTTCGGTCTCAGCGGGACAGGCAAGACCACTCTCTCTGCGGAGCCATCGCGCCGGCTCATCGGCGACGACGAGCATGGGTGGAGCGACCGCGGAGTCTTCAACTTCGAGGGGGGCTGCTACGCCAAGACGATCCGCATCCACAAAGAGTCCGAGCCGAGATCTACACCGCGACCGAGAGCTTCGGCACGATCCTGGAGAACGTCGTCTACGACCCACGCACGCGCGTGCCGGACTACGACTCGGACGAGAAAACGGAGAACACTCGCGCCGCGTACCCCATCGACCTGATCCCCAACGCCGTCCTCACAGGCGTCGGCAGCCACCCGCACAACATCATGTTCCTGTCGGCGGACGCGTTTGGGGTGCTGCCGCCCGTGTCGCTCCTGGACCAGGAGCAGATCCGCCATTACTTCCTGAGCGGCTACACCGCCAAGGTCGCCGGCACCGAGCGCGGGGTGACCGAGCCCGAGCCGATCTTCAGCACGTGCTTCGCGGCGCCGTTCCTGGTCTTGCCGCCCGAGCGCTACGCGGACATGCTCCTGGAGCGGGTGAAGCGCCACCACGCCGATGTGTGGATGCTCAACACGGGCTGGGTCGGGGGACCGCACGGCGTTGGCGAGCGCATGTCGATCGCCCACACCCGCGCGATCGTGCGCGCACTCACGTCGACCCGGTCTTCGGGTTGCAGATCCCCAACCGAGTGCCCGGCGTTCCGCGAGAGGTGCTGGACACGCGCGACAGCTGGCCCGACCCGGAGGACTACGACCGCCAGGCGGCGAAGCTTCGGGACATGTTCGAGAAGAACATCCACATGATCGGCAAGAGCGCGTCGACCGCGGGCTGATCGAGCAGGCGGTGCGGGTCGCGATCGTCGGGAGCAGGCACTACTCGGAACCCGGACGTGTCGCCGACTACGTGAAGTCGCTGCCTCCTCGGGCGTCGATCATCACCGGCAGCGCGAGCGGCGTCGACGCCGCGGCCACCAAGGCCGCGCGCGAGAAAGGGATCCCGGTGCAGGTGATACCGGCATCGTTCGATGAGCTGGCGGACGCCGGCAAGTCGGCCGCGCGGAACCAGCGCCTCGTCGACGCGTGCGACGTGCTGGTCGCGTTCTGGGACGGTTCGTCGAGGGGGACGCGCACCACCGTCGAGCGCGCGCTCGATTCAGGTAAGGAAGTCCACGTATTTGTCCAGTAAATTGAGACCGATGGCGGTGGCTATTGCCGTTCGCGTCCGGTTCTTTGCCCGGCTGCGTGAGCTGGCGGGTGTCGAAACCGAAACCCTGCAGATCGCGCCGAACTCGTCCCTGGCCGATGCGTACGACGCGCTGCGGGCGAGGCATTCCTCGTTGCCGGCGCGGGATGGCGTGCGGGGAGCCGTCAACCAGGAGTTCGCCGGCTGGAGCGAGCGAGTTTCCGAAGGTGACGAATTGGCGTTCATCCCACCTGTGAGCGGAGGCCGTCGATGAGATACGACGTGACGACGGCTCCCATCGACGTTCGCGAGCTCGAAGCGGCGGTCGTCCACCCGGGAGCCGGCGCCGTCTGCACCTTCAGCGGCATCGTCCGCGACAACTCCCGGGGCCAGACCGTGACGCATCTCGACTACGAGGCCTACGCGGAGATGGCCGTGCCGCAGATGCGCAAGATCGGCCAGGAGATCAGGGACCGCTGGCCGGAAGCCCGGGTCGCCATGGCCCACAGGACCGGCCACCTGGAGATCGGCGAGGTGTCGGTGGTGGTCGCGGTCTCGTGCCCCCACCGCGCCGAGGCGTTCGAGGCGTGCAGGTGGGGGATCGACCGGCTCAAGGAGTCGGTGCCGATCTGGAAGAAGGAACACGCGGCGGACGGGACCTTCTGGATCGAAGGCGAGGACGCGAAGCCGGTGGGCCGCTGATCGCTGCTGCCGGTTTTGCGCAAAGCCGGGCCTAAAGCGCTGGCTTTGTAGTGTTTTTGCGCAAAATGCCTGGGTTTCAGTCTTTCACGCGGGCCACGGACAGGCCGTCGCGGATCGGGATCACCACGCTCTCCAGGCGCGGGTGCTTCGCGACGAACTCGTTGTAGAAGGCCACGTTCCTTGCCTGCTGGTTCGTCGGCTTGAGCACCTCGCCCTGCCGGAGCGCGTTGTCCGCCATCAACAGCGCGCCGCCGTCGAGGCGCTCGAGGCATAGCTCGACCACGCGCTTGGTGATGTCCTCCGACCGGAACGAGTTGAGAAGGTCGATGAAGCACACGTCAAACCGCGCGTCCAGCTTCTCCAGGCCGTCCTTGGCGTTCTCCTCGAGAACGAGTGCCTTGTCGCCAAAACCGGCCTCAGCGAAGTTTGCCCGCGCGCGGCGGGCTCGCTCGGGGTCCATCTCGTAGCTGGTCAGGGTGCCGCCGTCCGTTGCGCGCAGGAGCCAGATGCCGCTGTAGCCCGTCGCGGTGCCCAGCTCCAGGATCCGCTTGGCGCCCGCGATCTTGACCAGGAGGTAGAGCAGCTGGCCCTCGTGCGGGTCGACAATCGGAATGCCCTCGCGATGCGCCTCCTCCTCCATGCGTGCGAGCACGGCATCGCGTTTGGGCACGAGCTTGTCGAGGTACTCCTGCAACGCGTCGCTGACTTCAACTGTTCTCATCCCGCCTCCTCATGAACTCGTCCAGCAAAGGCTGAAGGGCCACCACGTACGCCGTCAGGCAGTCGACCGCGCGTTCGAGCACCTCGTCGTCGAGGCGCGCCGCCGGCACGGTCTCGTACAGCCTCGACCAGCCACGGTCCCAGGGCTCGAGCTCCGCCCGGGGCAGTCCCGCCTTGACCTCGACCATTCGCGACCGAAAGAAGTCGAACGCCTCGTCGTTTTCGCTCGGCGACGCCTCGAAATGCAATCCCACCTCCAGCCTACCCGCCCCGGTGTGGTGCCATGCCTCGTAGTGGAAGGCCGGCTCGCGGAAGTAGACCTTCATCAGGCGGCCTCGACCGCGGACTGTCCGAAAGTCGCGCAGTCCGGCGGGCAGCTTCGCCTTCAACCCTTTGCGCAGGCCGGCGAAGAAATCAGATGGTGCGAGCAACATTTTTCGTAAGCTGCGATCCACATTGGCCTACGTACCCACAGTCGTCGAGAACGAAGGCGGAAACCGAGAGCGGACTTTTGACATCTACTCGCGGCTTCTGAAGGATCGGATCATCATCATCGGCCGACCGATCGACGACGTCGTCGCCAACCTCGTCGTGGCGCAGCTCATGTACCTGGCCGCCGACGACCCGACCAAGGAGATCCAGATCTACGTCAACTCGCCGGGTGGCGCGGTGACCGCCGGCCTCGCGATCTACGACACGATGCAGTATGTCCAGGCTCCGATCTCGACCGTTTGCATCGGCCGCGCCGCCAGCTTCGGCACCGTCATCCTGATGGCGGGCGCGAAGGGCAAGCGATTCTCGCTGCCGAGCTCGACCATCCACATGCATCAACCGCTGGTCGGCGGCAAGGGGCTGCAGGGCCAGGCGAGCGATCTCGAGATCCACGCCAAGGAGCTCATCCGCATACGGACCGTGCTCAACGGCCTCATCGCCAAGCACACCGGCCAGACGCTGGAGCGCGTCGAGCGCGACACCGACCGCGACTTCTTCCTGACGCCTCAAGAAGCGCTGGATTACGGCCTGATCGACGGCATCATCGCGTCCACGCCGGTGCCGGTGCTGGCGACCTCGAAGTAACGCCGCTCGCGCGCAGGCAAACCCAGCCGATCACGAGAACGCCGACGATCGCCGGGACCGGCGCCACCGTCGTCGCGCAGACCACGGCACCAAGAGATAGGGCCAGCCAGTCGAACCACTGCGCGCGCCCCCAGACCGCCAGCGCCACCGCGACCAGCACCAGGTCGGCGGGGAGCGCGTGCGGCGCGGCGAGAACGCCACCCGCGATGACCACGGCCGCCGAAGCCGCGAAGTCGTCGCGCCGGCGCCAGGCGAGCACGATGACGATGACGATCGCGATGACGGTCAGGGCCACCACGCCGCTCGACTGCAGCGGGCCCGGCAGGAGGACGCCGAAGTGGGGCAGGTCCACCTCGCGGCTGATCGGGGCGACCGTCGCCCGGGTCTGCGCCAGCCACTGCGCGATCCAGCTCGGGTTGAGGAAGAGCGTCGGTACCAGGAGCGCGACACCTGAGGTCGCCCAGCCGGCCAGCAGCTTCCAACGCCCGGCGAGGACCACGGCCACGCCCAGAGGCAGAACGAGCTGGGGCTTCATCAGGGTCAGGCCAAGCGCCAGGCCGGCCAGGTACGGTCGGGACCGCAGCGCGATCGCGGCGCCGATGCCGAGGGCCACGATCCCGTCGAGCTGCGCGTTGAGCATCATCACCGCGGTCGGGACCGACGCGAAGGCGGGAAGGATGGCCGAGGGCAAGCCCCACCGGCGCTGCGCGCCGCCGGTCGCAAGGTAGAGGCCGCACCCGAGGCACACGAGTCCGAACAGGATCCAGAGCCGGCCCCCGAGATCGGTGCCGAAAACGTCGAACGGCACGGCGAGCAGCGCCACCCAGGGTGGCGCGAGAAACGGAAGGATGCCCTCGATGCCGGGCGTGACCAGGGTGCGGCCCCCCGTGATGACCCGCTGGTAGCGCTCCTGGACATGGAGGTCGTACATGTGCTGAGGGTCGGCGACGATCAACTGCGCCCCGGTGGCAAAAGCCGGCCAGTCGGAGTTGATGACGTCCTCGTTGGGCAGCACCGGGTAGATGACGAACGCAAGGCATACCGCCAGCAGCGCGACCTGGCCTCGCCATCTCCATCGCTCGTTCATCAGATTTCTATCGACATGCCGTCGCGCGCGGCACGGACGTCGGTGCCCGTGCGCTGCGCGAGGCCGGCCGCGATCTCCTCGGGGTTCGCGCGCCACACGGCCATGCCGTAGTGGGTCAGAAACGCGATCTTCGGCTTCGCCTCGCGGATGATGCGCTCCGCGTCGTCGACGCACAGGTGCGGCAGCTCCGGCCTGCAGTGCAGCAGGATCGTGTGGATCAGCATCACGTCGGCCCTGTGCTGTTCGGCGATGCCGTCGTAGTAGGCGGAGTCGGTGATCCAGCCCAGGCGGTCGCCGAACCGAAAGCCGTACGTCTCGACCTGGTGCACATGCCGAGCGCTGGTGGTAAAGCTCACGCCGTTCACCGAATAGGTCGTTTCGGGCGCCAGGCGCACGATCTCGCGCGGAAAGCGGCGCAGATACTTGAGCACGACGGGGTCTTCGTCGAGCGCGTCCGAGGGACAGAACAGCATGCCGCGGTGGGCGAAACCACCGTCGGTCATGGCCTCGACCATCACGTTGACGTCGCCGGCGTGGTCGAGGTGGCGGTGGCTGACGACGATGGCGTCCAGGGTCGTCAGGTCGACCTTTCGCTGCGCATAGGCGACGACGGCGCCCGGGCCCGGGTCAAGGCTGATCCGGGTGTCGGCATCCTCGATGTAAAGGCCACCTGACGCGGCGACCTGCCTGGCGACCATGAACCGGGCCCCGGCCGTGCCCATGAATGTCAATCTCACGTTTCGGCGACTTCTGACAGGGGGACTTCCGACTTCTCGCCGAAGTACCGGTCGTAGAGCTCGGCCACCCGCTCGAGGGTGTCGATCTCCTCCACCGGCTTGTCGTCGCGGATGCGCACGATGCGCGGGAAGCGCAGCGCGTAGCCGCTCAGGTGGCGGCCCGAGTGCTGGATGGAGTCGAAGGCGACCTCGAGCACCACTTCGGGCCGCACCATCCGCGTGTGGCCATGGTCCTCGACGGTCATCGCCAGGAAACGCTTGGTGTACTCGGCGATCTCGGCGTCGGTCAGTCCGGTGTAAGCCTTGCCCACGTTGACGAGACGTCCGGTCTCGGTGTCCCTGACCGCGAACGTGTAGTCGGAGAGCACGCCTCGGCGCTTGCCGTGACCCCACTCGACCGCGGTGACGACGACGTCGAGGGTCGCCAGCGGGCGTTTCAGCTTCAACCACGCAAGGCCGCGGCGTCCCGGCGTGTACGGGCTGAGCGGATCCTTGACCATCAACCCTTCGTTGCCCCGCTCGCGCGTCTCCTTGAATATGCGGTCGAGGTGGTCGGGGTCGGTGGCCTCCTCCAGGCGTGCCAGGAGATAGGGATGCTCGAGGCCGAGGCCCTCGAGGAGCTTGCGGCGCGTCGTCAACGGCTCGTCGAGCAGTGTTCGGCCGTCGAGCCACAGGAGGTCGAAGACGACGAGCACGACGGGGACCTCGCGCCTCAGCGCCGCATCCACCTTCTTGCGGCCGAGGCGACGCTGGAGCTCGAAGAATCGCAGCACGCGTCCGTCGCGATGCGCGAGCACCTCGCCGTCGAAAAGCACGTCATGGCCGATCGTGGACGCGCCCTCGACCAGCTCGGGGAATGCCCCGGTCGTCTCCTTCAAGTCGCGGGAGAACAGCTCCACCCGCGATGCCTGGCGGTGGAGCTGGCACCGGACCCCGTCGTATTTCTCCTCGGTCCAGACAGCGCCCGCGCCCATGCGCGTGAATGCCTCGCCCGGGGTCTCGACCGGGCTCGCCAGCATGAAGCGCACCGGTTGGAAAAGCGTGATCGTGGAGGCCGCGAACTCCCCACGCTTGCAGCGCACCGCGGTCTCGCCGATGTCTCCGGTGATGAGATGCACGCGCTTGACCTGGGTGATCGGGACATCGAAAGCCTCGGCGATGGCCGCCTCGACCAGGCCCTCGCTGAGGCCGATCCGCATCTCTCCCGAGATGATCTTGATGAAGAAGCGCGCCGACTCGGCGTCCATGCGCCGCACCACTGCCTCCAGCGGGGCGGCCTTCGCGTTGCCGCGCGCGGCGCGGATCGACTCGAGCGCGGCTTCGACGCCCGCCAGCGTGACAGCCTCTGGTTGCGTGCTTCCGTCGAGCGCCTCGCCGGCCCAGTCGCCGAGGTCCGAGTGCTTGCGGAAGATGGCGCCCAGCTCATCCTCGCCACGCCGCGACACCGACGACACGACCTTGCTGAGTGTCGACCAGCCGAGGCCCAGGGTCCGGCGCGAGGACGGTGGAAAGGCACGCCCGCTCATGTAGACGGCGGCGCGGCGCAGGTCGTCCTCGTCCAGCGTGCGGAAGTAGGCGCCGAGGATGCGCGTCTTCTCGAGGGTGGCGGAGGTCGCGCCTACTGCCGCTCCCGCACGGGCGAACTCCAACAAGGTGACCTATCGTAAGTCGGGATGCGAAGGTGCCCGTATCTCGAGGAACTGGTGAAGGACACCCGTGGTCCCCTGCGCATCTATCGGTTCGACTGCCACGTCGACCACCGCTCCAAGCGTAAGTACACGCTTGCTGACAGCCCACCCATCTGCGTACGGAATTTCGAGGATTGCCCGTTATACCAGGCTGAAAAACGGCGCGAAGACCGCACAATTACCCGCTACACCGACTGAATAACCGCCCTGGTACCCGCCATACCAATGAATTGCACAGTCTGTTCCGCCCCTGCTTTGCCCATCGACGACGCGTGCGTCTTCTGCCACGCGCCCCTCGTCGAGCACGATCAGCCTGACGAGCTTCTCGACTACCTGGTCGAGCGCCTGCCCATCGCGCAGGCCAAGCGCGGCCACCTGAACCGCGGGCCGATCACCGAGCTGGCGATCGAGGTCGACGGGCGCAGCTTTCGCGCCCGGGTCAAGAACGAAGTCCTCGAGCTCGCGCCGGCCGTCGAGCTGGCGGCGTGGGTCGACCTATTGCTGACAAAGCTCAGCGACGCGGCCGCCGGCGACCACGACCTGCGTCGGGCGGTGCTCCGGTCGGGCTGGGCGCTGCGCTAGACGCGGCTCGCCGCCGTCACGGCGGGCTGTTCTTGTGGTGCGCATGGACGTTTGCCGCGATCTTCGGCGTGATGCTTGCCCTCGCGCTGGTCACCGGCCTTGACGCCCTGTGGGGTCTGCTTCGCACCATCGACGTGCCGCCGTCCAGCGACGACCTTGAGCTCGCCGCTAATGCTCTGACTGCCCTGGCCATCACCTCACTTCAGTACGTCGTGCTGCGCGTGGTGCTGAACTATCGGTCGGCCGCCGCCACCGCCTGGATACCGACCTCGGTGGCCCTGTTCGTGGTCGAAGACTTCGTCGCCATCTACTGGTTCAGAGATCAGATGCCGGCCGTCATCGGCTTTGGTTTCTGGGCGATCCTCAGCCTTGGTCAGGGCCTGGTGCTTGCGGACATGCTTGGCCGTCGATCCGCTGTTCCGCTGTGGCTCGTGGCCATGGGCGTCGTGCTCGGTGCGATTTTTCTCGTCGGCCTGATCCCGGGAAACCTGTCCGGTATGAACATGCTCGTCCAGGCCGTCGTGGGCAGCGCGATCGTCGGATTGATCTACGGCGGGATCACGGGCGGGTTCTTGCTGCTGCTGGTCAGGCTCGCCGTCAGGAAGCCGCCACAGGCGCCGGAACTACAGGGCGAGAGCGAGCTGCTCGTTCGCCTCTAGGGCCCAGGCCTTGACGCCCTTGCGGCGCAGGGAGCGGGCGAAATCCTCGGTAAAGCCATGCACGGTGTAGACCTGCTTCGCGCCCGAGCGTTCGACCACCTCCATCAGCTCGTCGAAGTCGCAATGGTCGGACAGGTCGAAGGTTGCGTCGGCGCCGAACAGGCGGGCGAAGTCCGGGTCCTTCGCCCAACCAGAGATCAAGGCCGTCCGGTACCGGCCAAGCCGGCGGACATCGTCCTTGCCCACCGGCGGCGCGATGACGACGCGGTCGTTGACAGGCTCGCCATCGAGCTCGATCCAGTCCGGCAGCGAGCGCCCGGCCATCGCGTACTGCCGTGCGCAGGGCACGCAGCGTTTTTCCAGGGCGAACGCGAACCCGTACTGCGCGAGCGCGAGCATCATCTCCTCGGTCTTGCCGAGCGCGTGGCAGAGCAGAACCGGGGTCACGCGACTGTCCAGGGCGCGCCGGCACCACCGGGCGATGAGCTCCAGCGTCTCGTCGGGGTCGCCAAAGCGGAAGTGCGGGCGGCCGTAGGTCGTCTCCATGATCAGGACGTCGGCGCTCGGCACCGGTGTCTCCACTCGACCTGGCTGCCGGAGCTTGATGTCTCCCGTGTAGAGGACCGACCAGCCGTCGTGCTGGAAGTGCAGCTGCGCCGAGCCGAGCATGTGTCCGGCCGGATATAGCGTCACCGTGCCGTCGCCGCGGCGCATGGTCTCGCCGAATCCCAGCATCCGCCAGCCACGCGGTCGGCGTTCGGGCGGAATCAGGGCCAGGGTCTGGGGCGTGAGCAGCGCCTCCTTATGCCTGCGGGCGTGGTCGGTGTGAGCGTGGGATATGAACGCGAAGTTGCGGACCACGAGTGGGTCGAGCCAGAGGCGGTGGCCCGGCAGCGCGACGCCGTGGTCCCAGACGACCTCGCGGGTCAAAGGCGGACGACGTCCCCGCGGGCGAACATGTCCGGCGGCACCACCACGCCGGCTCCCACGTACGCCTCCAGGGGCACGCCGATGTCGGCGACGATGACTCGCCCAGGGAGCATCGACAGGCCGGGCTTCGGCAGCCCCAAGGCGATCGTGACGTCGGCCCTCACAGTTGGAGCGTAGGCGACGCCGGTCTCCGCGTCGAGACCCGAGGGGACGTCCACCGAGAACACCGTCTTCCCCGAGGCGTTGATCGCCTCGATCCACTCCGCGAAACGGCCCTCGGGCGCGCGCGACAGGCCGGTGCCGAAGATCGCGTCGACGATGACCTCGGCGCCGTCGAGCCGGAGATCATCCTCGACCTCGATCCCGGCGCCGCGCAGCGCCTGGAGCTCGCGAGCCGCTGGACCACGGAGCCTGGCGGCGTCGAGACATGAGACCGACGCGAGCCGGCCCCAGCGGTGCAGGTGCCTGGCCGCCGCGAGCCCATCGCCCGCGTTGTTGCCGACGCCGCAGAGGACAGCGGCTCGACTTTCCACAAGCCTGGCGACCTGCCAGCCCGCCGCCTCCATCAGCCACTCGACCGGGATGCCGAAGCGCTCCTCGGCCAGGGCGTCGACCTGCTTGACCTGGGAGCTGCTAAGAGTCGGTAGGTCGCTGGACGACAAAGGAGCAGTAAGGATCGCGGCGATGGATGGAGTCCGACTGCGAGATGGCCGCGCCCGTCAGCCGCGAGATGAGCTGGGGCGTGATCGTGCAGACCTGCGGGAACTTGAGGGCGGTGTTGCGGAAGGGACAGTTGTGGATCGTCACCTGGATGCCCTCCGGGCCCTCGGTCTGCTCGACCAGGGTGCCGGCCCGGCCGATCCACCTCACCACGCGGTCGAGCTTCGCCTCGAAGTCGAGCCCGATCAGGTCGCCCTCGATTGCCGTCGCGTGCCGGGCGGCGACCCGGGCGAAAACCTCGTCCAGCGCCTCGGGCCCGCCCATCTCCTGGACCTCCTGGAGGACCATGGTCGCCAGCTGCCCATAGCGCTTGGGGAAGACCGAGTCGGCGCGTTCGGTCAGGGCGAAGAGCAGGGACGGCCGCCCGCGTCCGCTTCGCTCGGGGTGGCTCACGACCAGCCCGTCCCGCTCCAGGTTGGTCAGGTGCTGGCGGACGGCGTTGGGGGTGACGCCGAGATCGCTGGCGATCGTTTCCGCGCTGGATCGGCCCTTGCGCCGAAGCAGCTCGAGGACTTCCATGCGGGTCGAACGGCCGGCGATCATGAGCCCCACATCCGGTCGCTTGCGGGCCACTCTAGCACAGGCCCGAAGGGCTAAATCGATTTATTACAGGGTGTCCTTGACAAATCTTTCCTGCCCCGTAAACTGCTAGCGGAGGAGATAGAGGGAATGCCCATGATCAAGCAGGCGAGCCGGGCCATCGAGCACATGACCGCTCGGGAGCGCCGGATCCAGCGGGCCAAGTACGCCCGCCGGAACAAGATGCACTACATCGACAAGCTCCTCAACGAGCTCGAGATGTTGAACCTGGCCGACCAGCGGCAGATGCCGCCGGTGCTCTCGGTCGCCATCAACAAGGTGATCGAGGAGTCGCCGGAGGTCACCGTGCTGGCGCAGGCCAAGCCGGCCTCGGTCATGGAGGCGATGGACGCTCTGTACGAGATCCAGGACAGCCTCATGTACAACCAGATCGAGGACGAGTAGGCAGGTCCGCCAACCCGGGCCGGGCTTGATCGAGCCCGGCCTTCTTTTTGCCCGGGGAACGATTAGTTTTGGCCACGGGACTGGTCTGAACAGACATGAGCAAGACAAAGACGGTCAATCTCCAGGCGCAGGTCCAGAACGCCCTCGACGAGATGGTCGAATCCGGCCGCGAGCGCGGCCTCCAGGTCGCGGTCTACCGCCATGGTGTCCAGATCGTGGACGCCGTGGCCGGCGTCGCCGATCCCAGCACGGGACGGAAGGTCGCGTCTGAGACCCCGTTCTACTGCTACTCGGTCTGCAAGGCGGCGCTCTCGACCCTGGTGCACATGCTGGCCGAGCGCGGGGCGTTCGGCTACGAGACCCCGGTGGCCGAGATCTGGCCCGAGTTCGGCGCCCACGGCAAGCAGGGCGTCACGATCCGCCACGTCCTCAACCACACGGCCGGCGTACCGGGCATCCCGTTGACGACGACGATCGAAGACCTCTGCAACTGGCACAAGATGTGCGCGGCGGTCGCCGACGCAGAGCTCTGGTGGGAACCGGGGACCAAGATCGGCTACCACGCCTATACGTTCGGCTACATCGCCGGCGGGATCGTCCGGCTCGCCGCCGGCAAGCCGCTGGCGCAGGTCTTGCGCGCTGAGGTGACGGAGCCGCTGGGCATCGCCAAGGAGCTGTACTTCGGCATGCCGCGCGCCGAGCATCCCCGGTTGGCGGTGCTCGAGGACGCGCCGATGCCACCCGACTTCCAGATGCCGCCAATGCCGCCCGACCTGCCGATGTTCAAGGCCGCGCCGATGTCCCTGATGCCCAACGCGGCGTTCGGCAATCGACCGGACACGTTGGCGGCGGACATCCCGGCCGGAGGCAAGACGTCCGCCCGCGCGATCGCGCGCATGTACGCCGCCTTGCTCGGCGAGGTCGACGGTGTTCGGCTCATCTCACCGGCCCGCCTGCGCGAGGCGACGACCGCGCCGGTGAGCGGGGTCGACGAGATTTTCGGAATGCCCACGACCTGGGGGCTGGGATATGCGATCGGGGTGCCCGGCCGGCCGCCGCAGGACCCCGCGACGTCGTTTGGCGTAGGAGGTGTCGGCGGTAGCTTCGCCTTCGGCGACACGGCGACCGGGATCGCCTTCGCCCTGACCAAGAACCGCCTGACGCAGGACTTCAGCGCCTCGGCGGAGATCGCCGGCCTGGTGATGGCAAGCGCCAATTGACGCTGAGCGTCGTTTGCAGCCTCACGCTCGACGGGGTGATGCAGTCGCCCGGACGACCCGACGAGGACACGCGCGGCGGCTTCGAGTACGGCGGCTGGGGGATCCCCTACAGCGACCAGGTGATGGCCGCCGAGATGGGCAAGAGCATGGCACGAGAGGGCTCGATCCTTCTCGGCCGGCGAACCTACCTCGACTTCTATTCGGTGTGGCCGAACCGCAAGGACAATCCCTACACCGAAGTCCTCAACAAGACGCAGAAATATGTCGCGTCGCGGACCCTCCAGGAGCCTTTGCCCTGGATGAACTCGACGCTCTTGAAGGGCGACGCCGCCGATGCCGTGGCGGAGCTGAAAGAGCGGTCGGACGGCAACATCGCGATTCTCGGCAGCGGAGATCTCGTCGCCTCGCTAATGCCCCGGAACCTGATCGACGAGTACCTGCTCCTGATCCATCCGCTCGTCCTGGGGACCGGCCGGCGGCTGTTCGCCAACGGGACTTTCGCCACGCTGCAACTCGTCGACAGCGTGCCGACGACCAAGGGCGTGATCATCGCGACCTACCGCCCAGCATCCGCTTGATCGCGAGCGCCGCCTGACGCTCGCGGGCGGAGCGGCCGCTTTCGTGCTCGCTCGGCAGGCGCTCAGGCCGGCCTAGCCGGCTCGCTACTCGTCCGCCTCGGCCTGGCGGATGCGCCGGCTCATCGTCTGCAGGAGCCGGTAGGCGACCTCCGGGTGCTCCTTCAAGAACGGCTTGAAGTTCCACTCCGGGATGCTGGCCATGGTCACGTCTGTGTCCGCGGTGATGGTCGCGCTGCGGCCCTCTTGGTCGAGAAGAGCCATCTCCCCGAAAGAGTCTCCGGGACCCAGCTTGCGATTCTTGCCCGTGACCGTCTTCACGGTGACGGTGCCGTCGGTGATGATCATGAACCCCACGCCGCCCTCGCCCCGGAGCACGATCTCGTGGCCGGCCGGATGACGCACGGTCTTGACCTGCCTCTCGATGGAACGGATCTCGGATTCCGGGATGCCCTTCAGGAGCTTGGCGTCCTTGAGCTCGCTCACGGCAAAATACTAATTCGCCCGCGCACCCGTGGCCTCAGGCCTTTTTCTTGTCGTCCAGGAACTCCTGGTAGAGGCGATACGCGTCCTGCTTGCGGCTGTCGACGATCTTC
>VBJE01000316.1:532-3312 GCA_005879675.1 Chloroflexota bacterium | reverse complement strand
CGTGGAGGTCACGCAACCTGGCGAAGAGCAGGGGTGCATTCGGGTAACCGGGAGAGTAACAATCTCAGTAACAACGTTCGGCGGTAGCATTTGCTGGGGGTGGCCGGCACCGCTCAGCAGAGCTCGGAAGGACTGGCGGGCGAGGATCTGGCGACGACGCATTGGGCGGACGCCAGGCACTGGATCGGGGTTTACGCGGACCTGATTCGTTTCAAGGTCGGCCTGCTGGAGCGGGTGCGCAGGGAGCTGCCGAAGCTTCAACCGGTGGCCCAGGAGGCGGCCGCAACCGACCTCGCCATCATCGAAGGTCAGATGCGTGGCTATCAGACGAGGCTCGATCTCTGGTACCGGCGTCAATGGGAGCTCCAAGGCCTGCAGCTGGATTCAGATAGTCACTTGATCCGCCATCGGGGACGGGAGGGCCACCTGACCAAGCGCGAGTACCAGCTGCTGCAGTTTCTGCTCGACCACCCGCACCGCTACTTCACCGTCAACCAGCTGCTGGGTCGAGCTTGGGCCGATCCCGCCCTGTTTCCCGAGGAGGTGCGCAACTACGTGCGCCGCATCCGCAAGATCCTGGCCGATCTCGAGATCCCGTGTGAGCTCGTGAACCGCCCCTCGCGAGGCTACTCGCTGGTCTTCCGCCCTGACGACTGATCGGCCGTGAATTAGTAGAAAGTTACTGACCTTCTTATGGCCGCCGGCGCGAAATGGTGTCATGAAGCTTTCGGATGAACATCACACGCGCCCCGATATGGTGGCCGCCGCCCGGGGAGGCGACGTGAGCCGGGCCATGGACGGCGAGGGCGATCCCAAGAGTGCATCGATGGAGCAAGCGCTCTACTGGAGACAGATCTACCGGGAAATCCTGGCCATGGAAGAGAAGGTCCTCGAGCGCATCCAAGCCCTGATGGCCAAACAATCCCCTCAGGTTCGGCGAGAGGTCGAGCTGACTAACGTGCCTGTGGTCGCCGCTCAAGCTGAGAGGTTCCGCCAGCGCCTCGGATTCTGGGCGGCGAGAGTGCGTGAACTCGAGTAGCCGCCGCCTGGCTGAGTCCGCAACGCTGGAGCAGCGTCTACGGGCTATACGCAACAGACGCACGGCATCGCGACTTTCGCGTGCGACCACGCTGGCTGGTTGGATCGCCGGCTTGACCGCTCTTATGATCGTTGTGGTCGCCAGCCTACTGAACGGTCATTAGCCACGCTGAATCGGAGCCGCTCGTATAGAACAATGAGCTAGGGCCGCGGAACCTTTGGCTGCTGGAGCAACAAGCGGTATCCCTTGCCTTTCTCGTTGACTACTTCGCACACACCCTTGAAAGGCAGGAGCTTCTGTCGAAGCCGCGTCACGTAGGTCCGGAACTGCTCGATGGACGCTTCAGGGCCCCAGGCGGGCAGAGCCACGTCCTCGGCGGCGAAGAACTGATTCGGGTTGGTCAGAAAGAACGACAAGAGCTGCCACTCGCGTTTTGTCAAGGAAACAGTGGCTTCTGGACCTCTGATGGTGCGCTGCTTTGCGTCGAACATGAGGCCGCCCAACTCGATTCTGGTCGCAATCGAAACCACGGAATCTACGTCAGGCCCGCGAAGCTCCGACCTGATCGCCCCGATCAGCGCGTCCGGAACGAAAGGTTTTGGCAGAACCTGGCTAGCGCCCGCCTCAAAGGATTCGAGCGTGGTGCCGGCCTCGTCAGACGACTCATCTAGCAGAATGAAAGGGGCCCGGGCCGTGGCCCGCAGTTCCCCCAAAACCTTGGGGTCGACGCGGGAGTCGGCGCTCATGCCGAGGATGACCAGGTCGAACCTGGTGGACTTCTCGAGCTGACGCTTCGCTGAGTCAAACTCAGCCACACTCTCAAATTCCCCTCCTGCCATCTCGACCACGTGCGAAATGACAGAGCGGTAACCGGCATTAGCTTCGACGACCAGGACTCGAGGCCCCTTGGCTCGCGGCCGAGACCGAGACCGGGTCGGGCTCTCTCCCATGGCACTCCTCTCTGCAGGACTGCGACCGGCGCTAGTTATTCTGCCTCGCGGGTGGATGCTACAAGTCCCCGCGAAAAGTCAGTGAGTAGCCGCGGCCGGGCCGGTTGACGACGCTGCACGGTATCTCCATCGCCGCCAGGATCTTCCGTATGCGTCGGATATAGGTGCGGACCTCTTCCGGAAACAGGGCCGCCCCGCCGATCTCAGTCACCGTGAAGTACCTGTGGGGATGATTCAGCAGGAACTGAAGGAGCTGAAACTCTCGGGCGGTAAGCGTGGCCTCGCCGTTTTTGTAGCGAATCATTCGCCCTTCTGGATCCAACCAGAGACCGTGGAGATCCCTGACGCGTTGGGACCAAAGATCAAGCCGTTGCTGGTAGCCCATCATCTGATCCTCGACGATCTTGAGATCGGACTCGGCCGCCTTCTGCGCCTCGGGCCTCAGCTTGGCCAGGTCGCGTCTGATTTGATCGAGGATCCCGCGCTTGAACTCGAGGAGATCGGAATAGATGCTGATCCAATGATGGGCGTCTTCCCAATGCGTCGTTTCAAGGTGCTCACCCTCGAGGGGCGATGAGGGCTGATCAATCACAGGTGACACGAACGGATGTAGGGCTCTCGCTTGAGCCCGTGGCACCTGTGCGCTGATCGAGACCGCGCAGACAACCCGCCGGCATCAGTCACCGTGAGGAATGTGGCACGCCGTTTGGGCCGCTGTCAGCAAGAGGCGGAGCCTTCCTGCATTACAAATGTTGCGCACCCCTTGCGTCAGGGGAGTCGCGCGTCTTTAT
>VBJE01000316.1:0-467 GCA_005879675.1 Chloroflexota bacterium | reverse complement strand
TTCAACCGCCGAAGCCGGCGCCCAGCCGCCGATGAACTCCCGCCTGGTGGTTGATCCGATCCGGATTTTGACCGTCGAGAGGCAGCAGCTGGTCGCCGATGCGTTGGAGGCTCTCTTGAGCAGGCAACCAGGTATGGTGGTCGTGGGCAACTTTGGCTGTGCGCGGACTCGACTCCGAATGCCCAGGAACTGAGACCGGACGTAGTGATCCTCGACTTTCGCTTGAACGATGGCATGGCTGCCGACGCAGCCATGGCTTAACCCAAGCCCGCTCCGACGCGAAGGTGATTTCCTGACCGATGACGATGGCGACAACGTCCTGCTCGCCGCGATTGAAGCTGGAGCGAGCGCCGTCCTCTACATGTCGACGGCCGCCAGTCAGGTGATCGACGCCATCCGCGTTGTAGCTGATGGTGGAAGCCTGATTCCTGCCCATACAATCGCGAAGCTGCTTCACAACCGCCTCG